>JBARHM010000335.1:0-6650 GCA_049799235.1 Gallionella sp. | reverse complement strand
GCCCGGTGCCATTCCATTATCCCGGCAGGGATTACCGCCAGGATCTGGATCTGCGGGCTTGATCAGGGGGTCCTGCCTATGTCTGCAACAAATACAATCAGAATCATCGGCCATCGCGCCATCAACGCGGTATGGCGCATCGGCATGGCTTCGCGTTTCTTTGTTTATACGCTGTTGTATTCCGGCAGCAGTTTCCGTCGTTTCCACCTGACCATCAAGGAGCTGTTTTCCACCGGCGTGATGTCGCTGATCATCATCATCGTGGCGGGTCTGTTCGTCGGGATGGTTCTGGGTTTGCAGGGCTATGAGACGCTCAAGCGCTACGGCTCCGAATCGGCGTTGGGCACCATGGTAGCGTTGAGCCTGGTGCGCGAACTGGGGCCGGTGGTGGCGGCATTGCTGTTTGCCAGTCGCGCCGGTTCAGCGATGACCGCGGAGATCGGTTTGATGAAGGCGACCGAGCAGATCTCGGCGATGGAGATGATGGCGGTGAATCCCATCGCCCGCATCGTCGCGCCGCGCTTCTGGGCCGGCGTGATCTCCATGCCGCTGCTGGCAGCGATGTTCAGCGCGGTGGGTGTGTTCGGCGGCTATCTGGTGGGTGTGGTGCAGATCGGCGTGGACGAAGGTTCGTTCTGGTCGCAGATGCAGGCTGCCGTTGATTTTCGCGATGACATATTGAATGGTGTGATCAAGAGTTTTGTGTTCGGTATCGTGGTGACGCTGATCGCATTGTTCGAAGGCTTTGATGCGCCGCCCACCGCGGAAGGCGTGTCGGGTGCGACCACGCGTACCGTGGTTACTTCATCTCTGGTGATCCTGATGCTGGATTTCGTATTGACTGCAATCATGTTTAGAGGGAATTGAGTTATGGAACGGACTACGCTGGATCTGTGGGTAGGTTTATTTGTCGTGGCGGGCATCGCGGCGATGGTGATGCTGGCGATGAAGGTCGGGAACCTGGGTACCTACAACGTGTCGGATGCATATCAAGTGCAGGCTTATTTCAACAATGTCGGCGGGTTGAAGCCCAAGGCTTCGATCAAGAGCGCCGGGGTGGTGGTGGGGCGCGTGACAGGCATCACCCTGGATACCGAGCGCTATGAGGCCAAGGTGGAGATGAGCCTGGATCGGCGCTATCAATTTCCCAAGGATACCTTTGCCAATATTCTGACTTCCGGTTTGCTGGGCGAACAATACATCGGCCTGATGCCCGGTGGCGACAGCGAGATGCTCAAGAATGGGGGAATCATCAAGAAGACCCAGTCGGCTTTGGTGCTGGAAGACCTGATCGGCAAGTTCATTTATAACAAGGCAGAAGAACCCGCGAAATAATAATGAGAGATGGCATGACAGTGTTGAGAAAAATTATTTTCGGATTGTCAATTTGCTTTGCGTCCGGTGTGGCGCATGCCGACGTGATCGCGCCCGACGCGCTGATCAGAAACACCGTGGACGAAGTCACCGCGATCATCAAGCAGGACAAGGATATCCAGGCCGGCGATCAGAAAAAGATACTGGCGCTGGTGGATGCCAAGGTGCTGCCGCATTTTGATTTCACACGCATGACGCAACTGGCGGTCGGCAAGTATTGGCGTACCACGAGCCCCGAACAGAAACAGGCGCTGGTGACGGAATTCCGCAACATGCTGGTGCGTACCTATACCAAGGTCTTCACGGTATATCGCGACCAGATCATTGAGGTGCAGCCGTTCAAGCTGGCGGCGGATGATGATACCGAGGCAACCGTCAAGACCCTCATCATCAAGCCCGGCGCACAACCAACCCTGGTGGATTACGAGTTAAAAAAGTCTCCCGACGGCTGGAAGGCGTTTGACATATCCATAGAAGGGGTCAGCATGGTGATGAGCTATCGCGGCACCTTCACGTCGCAAATACAGCAAAGTGGGATAGATGGACTGATCAAGACCCTGGCCGACAAGAACGCCAATTCGGCTGAAGGAGACTTGGCCAAAGTGGGTGCGAAGTGAGCCAACTCGAGGGTGATTGGATGGTGCTGCAAGGCAACTTGAACATGGATACCGTTCCGGCCTTGTATGCGACCGGGTTGCGGCGTCTTTCAGGCGAAGATCTGCTGGTGGACTTTTCCCGTGTTGAGTCGGTCGACTCTGCCGCGGTCAGCATGTTGCTGGGGTGGGAAAGGGCTGCACAGCGGGCTGAGCGTGAATTACGAGTGACGGGTTTACCTGAAGATCTGCTGAGCCTGGCGCGTTTGTACGGAGTGGACAAACTGCTGCCGCAGCAATCGGCTTGATTCTTCCGCCACGCCCGACCAAACACGGGTGAAGCAGCTACTTTGATTGACAATTAACCAACGGTGGGTTCATCTATGGTCACTCCGGAAAGTATCAGACTCAATATCGCGCAAGGATTGCCGACAGAACATTTAAACGTGGCGGGAGATGATGGCACTCACTTTGAAGCGGTAATCGTCAGCAAGGCATTTGCCGGAAAGAACCGCGTGCAACGCCACCAGTTGGTCTATCAGACCTTGGGTGACCGTATGCGCTCAGAGATTCACGCGCTGTCGATGAAGACCTATACGCCGCAAGAGTGGCAGGACCTGAAGTAAGCTATGCAAAAACTGGCGATACAGGGCGGTAGCCGCCTATACGGCGAGGTGCGCATTTCCGGCGCCAAGAACGCGGCACTGCCGATATTGTGCGCCAGTCTGCTGAGCAGCGATCCCCTGCAGCTCGACAACGTGCCTGAACTGAACGACATCAGCACGATGTGCAAGTTGCTGCAACAAATGGGCGTGGCGACTGAAGCGAACGGCAGGCAGATGGTATTGTCTTCGGCACATATCGGCAAACTCGAAGCGCCGTATGACATGGTGAAGACCATGCGTGCGGCGATCTTGGTGCTGGGGCCTTTGCTGGCCCGCTTCGGCGAAGCGCGTGTCTCCCTGCCGGGCGGTTGCGCGATCGGTTCGCGCCCGGTGGACCTGCACATCAAGGGCTTGCAGGCGATGGGCGCAGAGATCCAGATCGAGCACGGCTATATCCACGCGAAATGCAAACGGCTCAAGGGTGCGCGGATATTTTTCGATCTGGTCAGTGTCACCGGTACGGAAAACCTGATGATGGCGGCGGCGCTGGCAGAGGGCGTGACAGTGCTGGAAAACGCGGCCCGCGAACCGGAAGTGGTGGATCTGGCAAATTGTTTGATCGCGATGGGCGCCCGCATAGAAGGGGCGGGCAGCGACACCATCAGCATCACCGGCACGGACAAATTGCATGGTGCGAACCATCGCATCATGCCTGACCGCATCGAGAGCGGCACATTCCTGGCTGCGGCTGCGGCGGCGGGAGGCAACATCACGCTGACCGATGCGCGCGCCGACATCCTAGACAACGTGCTGGAAAAGTTGCAGGAAGCGGGCGCAGTTATACAAGTGTCAGGCAGCACGATCAATATGCAGATGAACAAACGCCCGCTGGCAGTGAATGTGCGCACTGCTCCTTACCCGGCATTCCCGACCGACATGCAAGCGCAGTTTATGGCGATGAACACCATCGCCAAGGGCAGTGCGATGGTGGTCGAGACGATATTCGAGAACCGTTTTATGCACGTTCAGGAATTGCGCCGCCTCGGCGCGCAGATCGAGGTGGAAGGCAACACCGCGGTTATCAAGGGCAGCGCGCAACTGGAAGGCGCAACGATCATGGCGACTGATCTGCGCGCCTCGGCCTGCCTGGTCATCGCAGGTCTGGCTGCGCAAGGCGAGACCATAGTGGATCGCATCTACCATCTGGATCGCGGCTATGAGCACATCGAGGCGAAACTGTCGGCGCTGGGCGCACAGATTCGGCGCATCAAGTGAAGGGTGGCTCTTGATAGGAGAAACGCATTAGCGGTTTTACGTTTCACAGCTACACATTTCACAGTATTATCCTCTCATTTCACTTTTCACTTTTTTCGTCATGATAACCATAGCACTGTCCAAGGGCCGCATCTTCGAAGAAACTCTGCCGCTGCTGAACGCGGCCGGTATTACCGCGCTGGAAGACCCGGAATCCTCGCGCAAGCTGATCCTGCCGACCAACCGCGCTGATGTGCGGCTGATCATCGTGCGCGCTTCCGACGTGCCGACCTATGTGCAATACGGCGCGGCCGATCTCGGTGTGGCGGGCAAGGATGTGCTGAACGAACACGGCGGCACCGGGCTGTATCAGCCGCTGGACCTGAACATCGCGCGCTGCCGCATGATGGTCGCAGTGCGCGACGATTTCGATTACGAATCCGCGGTGCGCCAGGGTGCGCGGCTGCGCGTGGCGACCAAATACGTGCAGACCGCAAGGGCGCACTTCGCTGCCAAGGGCGTGCATGTGGACCTGATCAAGCTGTATGGTTCGATGGAACTGGCACCGCTGGTCGGGTTGTCTGACGCGATCGTGGACCTGGTGAGCAGCGGCAACACGCTGAAGGCGAACCACCTCAAGGCGGTCGAACACATCCAGGATATCTCGTCGCGGCTGGTGGTGAACCAGGCTGCGCTCAAACTGAAGCATGCGGCGATCCAGCCGATGCTGGATGCGTTTACCAAAGCGATAGAGAAATAGCCCATAAAAAAATACCAGAGTGATCAAAGAATGAACATAAGGAAACTTTCTTCCCGCGCTGCCGGTTTCAGCGCCGAGCTCGACAAGCTGCTGGCCTTCGAAGAGACCGCAGACGAAAAGCTCGAAGCGACCGTGGCCGGCATACTGGCGGATGTGCGCAAGCGCGGCGATACGGCGGTGCTGGAATATACCCGCAAGTTCGATCGCCTTGCGCTGGAGCATGCCGCGGCGATGGAACTGCCGCGTGCCGAACTCAAGGCTGCATTTGACGCGCTGCCTGCCGGACAGCGCAACGCGCTGCAACAGGCTGCGCAGCGCGTCACCGATTATCACAAGAAGCAGGTGCAAGCTTCGTGGAGCTATACCGATGGCGACGGCACGCTGCTCGGCCAGCAGGTCACACCGCTGGACCGCGTCGGCCTGTATGTGCCGGGCGGCAAGGCGGCATATCCGTCCTCGGTGCTGATGAACGCGTTGCCGGCCAAGGTGGCCGGTGTCGCCGAGCTGGTCATGGTGGTGCCGACGCCGGATGGCGTGAAGAATCCGCTGGTGCTGGCGGCGGCTTACCTGGCCGGCGTGGATCGTGTGTTCACGATCGGCGGCGCGCAGGCGGTGGCGGCTTTGGCTTACGGCACCGCGACCATCCCCAAAGTGGACAAGATCGTCGGCCCCGGAAACGCCTATGTAGCGGCGGCGAAACGCCGCGTGTTCGGCGTGTGCGGCATCGACATGATCGCGGGCCCGTCCGAGATATTGGTGATCTGCGACGGCCAGACCGACCCGGACTGGATCGCGATGGACCTGTTCTCGCAGGCCGAACATGACGAACTGGCGCAGGCGATCCTGCTGTCGCCGGATCAGAAATTCATCGAGGCCGTGGCGCAAAGCGCTGACCGTCTGCTGGAGCAGATGCCGCGCCGCGACATCATCCGCAGCGCGCTGGAACATCGCGGCGCGCTGATCCAAGTAGCCGACCTGGACGAGGCATGTAGCATCAGCAACCGCATCGCGCCCGAGCATCTGGAACTGTCAGTGGCAGACCCTCAAGCCTGGCTGCCCAAACTTAAACATGCCGGCGCGATCTTTCTGGGCCGCTATACCTCCGAGGCGATAGGCGACTATTGCGCAGGACCCAACCATGTGCTGCCGACTTCCGGCACCGCGCGCTTCTCGTCGCCGCTGGGTGTGTACGATTTCCAGAAACGCAGCAGCCTGATCCAGGTCTCCGCGCAAGGCGCGCAAAAACTCGGCGACATCGCCGCAGTGCTGGCGTTCGGTGAAGGCTTGCAGGCGCACGCGCAATCGGCGCTGTACAGAAGGAATGCAACATCCTGAGCTCGCGGCGATGCGGCTTTAATTGGCTTGGATAAGCTTCCATTTTGAATTTGAAAGGATTTGCAGATGTCGAGTAATGATTACGAACAGTGCCAGAAGTATTTCAAGAAGGGACTCAGCAAGCAAAAAGAGCGCGACTTCCCGGCGGCGGAGAGTTTCTACAAGCGCGCACTCCGGC
This sequence comes from Gallionella sp., assembly GCA_049799235.1. Lineage (GTDB taxonomy): Bacteria > Pseudomonadota > Gammaproteobacteria > Burkholderiales > Gallionellaceae > Gallionella. Next base: position 551 of record JBARHM010000335.1, on the reverse strand, counting down.
ATAACCCAATGCATCTTGATGCAAATTTTTTACTGGGTACGCTCTATGCTGAGCAGGGAGAACTGGTCAATGCATTAAAATTCCTGGTACAGGCCGAGTCAATCAACCCCCGTTCGCACATGATCCAGAACAACCTCGGCAATATTTACAAATTGTCGCTGCAATTCGACAAGGCAGTAGCCTGTTACCAGCGGGCAATCAGCATGGAACCCAACATGCCAGAGGTGCACAATAATCTGGGCACTATTTTCAATCATCTGGAGCGGTACAATGAGGCCGAGAAGTGCTACCGCCGTGCGCTTCTGTTGCGCCCTGATTTTGTCGAGGCCTGCTGTAATCTGGGCAGTGTGCTGGGCAGCCAGAAAAAATTCCACGAGGCAATAGAATGTTATCGCGAAGTGCTTAACCTGTCGCCCGCTTACAAGTCGGCTTACGAAGGTTTGGGTGTATGTTACGCCCAATTGGGTGAACGTGAGCAGGCGATCGCGAGTTTTAACCGCTTTTTGGAACTTGATTCCGGCGACAACAGTGAAGTGAAGTTGTGGCTGGCG
>JBARHM010000334.1:0-3181 GCA_049799235.1 Gallionella sp. | reverse complement strand
TTGTTGTTGCTCAGGAGAGAAGTCATAAATCTTGCGCGTGACCTTGTGGTAGACGTTGCGTGCATCGATCATCAGCACTTTGTTCTTGTGCGCCTTGAGCTTGTTGCGGTTCAAGAACCACAGTTCGCATGGCACGGCGCGGGTATAGAAGAAGTTGGAACGGATGGCGATCATTGCATCCACATCGCCGGTTTCGACCAGCTTTTGCCGCACTTTGGCCTCACCCCCACCGGCACTGGATGCTTGAGAAGACATGACAAATCCGGCGCGGCCCTTTTCGTTCAGGTAGCTATAGAAATAACTGATCCAGACGTAGTTGCCATTGCTGACCTTCCCTTTAGGATTGACGCCGGGCAGGCCGAATGGCAGACGTGGATCGCCCTTGACCTTGTCCGCATCGATCTCGTCCACGTTAAAGGGAGGATTGGCCATGACATATTCAGCCTTGCCGACCAGTTCGTGCGGATCATCGTAATAGGTAATGGCCTTCTGAATATCACCTTCCAAGCCATGAACAGCAAGGTTCATCTTGGCTAAGCGGATGGTGGTGGCGTTCTTCTCCAGGCCGCGAAAAGTGAGCCGCTCGGTGGGACTCTGGCCGTGCTCCTCGACGATGCGCGCGCTCTGCACGAACATACCGCCGGAGCCACAGGCTGGGTCGAGCACGGTGCCGCGCTCAGGGTCGAGCACATGAGCGATAAGCGAGACCAGCGAAATGGGGGTGAAAAACTCACCACCGTCATGTGCCTTCTGGTCGGCGAACTGGGTAAGAAAGTATTCGTAGATGCGCCCGAAGACATCACCGGAAACCTTTTTCAGTTCGTCGGGGTTGAGTGTGCGCAGGAGTTGCCCAAGAACCCGATTGTCTAGTTCCTGATATTCGTTCTTGGGCAACACCCCGCGCAGATTCTCGTAGTCCGCTTCAATGGAATCCATCGCCTCGATGATGGCGCGGGCGCGATCTTCGCTGTCGGGCAATGACACAAGGTAATCGAACTGCGCCTTGGGCTGCAAAAAGATGGCGCTCTGCTTGGAGAAATCCTCCTTGGTCAACGCCCTGACCTTGCCGCCACGGCTGGGCAAGTTAGGCTCAATCTTTTCCTTAACCGCCAGATAACGGCTGTATGCGTGACGTAGGAACACCAGGCCCATGACGGGCAGGAAGTATTCGTTGCTGGCGTAGTTGGAGTTGGCGCGGAGGTTATCGGCAGCACTCCACAGGCGCTTTTCGATTGCTTCGATGTGTTCGAGTTGTGACATTCTGCTTGAGTTAGAGTTATTCTTCGTTGTTTGTTTCGCCATCGGACTTTCCCTAAATTTATTATTTTGTCGCTAGGGCCATCCGAAATAACACATATAAATCATAGGGAAATAGTAGCAGATTGGAGTAATTGCGGTTTCGTTCATTCAGTGTGTGCCACCAAAATGACCACAATAAATCACTCTAAACCAATGATTACGATAACAAGTGGGCTTTCTCTGAGAGAGAAATGTTATTTCATTACAAAAGGTTACTTTTTCAAAAGGCTACTTTTGCTCTGAAGTAGAACATCAAGCGCAATTGTTTAGCGCAAGCTATTCAAGACAATACTATTCTGCTCAAGACTCTATTTATTTGGCACGAAATAAAGCAGCGTAGAAAAAGTCTCTGTTTCAATAACTATCTAATTTTTTCTGATTTCGTCCAAAGTGGCGCAACTCTGATCTAAAGTCCACTGTTCCCGACAGACTTTATTACTCCATCTCGTTTCCCGACAGACTTTATTCTCGTCCGACAGACTTTATTACTTACTATCACACAAGAGACTTACCAGCCAGACTCGCGCTCCGGTGTCGCGGTGATCTTATGCACGCTCAGGTCCGTGCCGTTGAATTCCTCCTCCGCACTCAAGCGTATGTCAACCAGCATTTTCAAAACACCGTATACAGCAAGACCCCCTAGAAAAGCGATAGTCACGCCGAGCAAGGTGCCGCACAATTGCGACATTAACGTAACCCCGCCACGTCCGCCGAATGTCTTTAGGCCAAATATACCTGCAGCTATCCCGCCCCACGCGCCACACAAACCATGCAGCGGCCATACGCCTAGCACGTCGTCGATTTTCCAGCGGTTTTGCGTCAATGTGAACATCAGCACGAATAACGCGCCCGCCACGCCGCCGACTATCAGCGCACCTATCGGATGCATCAAATCGGAGCCGGCACAGATCGCCACCAATCCTGCCAACGGCCCGTTATGCACGAAACCTGGGTCGTTCTTCCCGAACCACAAAGCGGTCAGAGTGCCTCCCGCCATCGCCATCAGTGAATTTACTGCGACCAGCCCGCTGATCTTGGTGATCTCCTGCGCCGACATCACGTTGAAACCGAACCAGCCCACTGTGAGTATCCATGCACCCAATGCAAGGAAGGGGATGCTGGAGGGAGGATGAGCCGAAATGCGTCCTTCCGTGCTGTAACGGCCACGTCTCGCACCAAGCAACAGCACCGCCGCAAGAGCGATCCAACCGCCCACCGCATGCACCACCACCGAGCCCGCGAAATCATGGAACGCCGCACCAAACATAGCAGTCAGCCACTCCTGCACACCGAAGTGACTGTTCCAGGCAATGCCCTCGAAGAATGGATAGACGAATCCGACCAGCATGAAGGTAGCCGCCATCTGCGGGTTGAACCTGGCGCGCTCGGCGATTCCGCCTGACACGATCGCCGGGATAGCTGCCGCAAAAGTCAGCAGGAAGAAAAACTTGACCAATTCGTAGCCGCTCTTTTGCGCGAGCTGCTCCGCGCCGGTGAAGAAATTCGTACCGTAGGCGATCATGTAACCGATGAAGAAATATGCCAGGGTGGAAATCGCAAAGTCAGTCAATATCTTGACCAGCGCGTTCACCTGGTTCTTCTTGCGCACCGTGCCCAGCTCCAAAAAGGCGAAGCCCGCATGCATCGCCAGCACCATGATGGCGCCGAGTAATATGAACAATGCATCATTATTGATTTTCAGATCTTCCACTGCACTCTCCTTTGGTGTGTACCGCTACTTGTACGTAATATTTGCTTTGATTATCGAATCGTCAATTGGGTAATAAATAAGTCTATTGGGAAAAGTTTTGAAATCACTTCCACCCTTTGAGATATTTTTCCAGACAGAATAATCCGACTATGGTCTTGCTCTCTTTGATCT
>JBARHM010000333.1:0-2459 GCA_049799235.1 Gallionella sp. | reverse complement strand
GCTCCAGGCCGCGATTCAACTGCGACAGCGCAACCACCGGCACATGCAGCTCTTTGGCCAGCGCCTTCAGGGAGCGGGAGATTTCCGAGATTTCCGTGGCGCGATTCTCGCTGGCCCTGCCCACGTTCGAACTCCTCAGCTGCAGATAATCCACCACGATCAGTCCAAGACCGTTGCTCTGACGATGCAGGCGGCGCGCCCGCGCGCGCACGTCCATTGCAGACAGCGCGGCACTTTCGTCGATGTGGATCGGCGCGTCGTGGAGTCTGCCGAGCGCATGCGTCAGCCTTCCCCAGTCGTCGTCCTGCAAGCGACCGGTACGCAGGTCATGCTGATTGAGCTTGCCCACCGAGCCGAGCATACGCAGCGCCAATTGGGTGGCGCCCATTTCCATGCTGAAGATTGCCACCGGCAGTTTGCTGTCCAGCGCCACGTTCTCGGCGATGTTGAGAGAAAAAGCAGTCTTGCCCATACTCGGACGACCCGCCACGATGACCAGTTCTCCGGGCTGCAAGCCCGACGTCATTCGATCAATGTCGGTAAAACCGGTCGCGATTCCGGTGACATCGCTGGGATTATCGCGCGCATATAGCGTCTCGATGCGTTCCACTACTTGCGTCAGCAAAGGCGGCATCGGAACAAAACCCTGCTTGCCGTGCGAGCCCGCCTCGGCGATCTCGAACACTTTGCTTTCCGCCTCGTCGAGCAGTTGCGCGGCATCCCGCCCGGTCGGGTTGTAGGCGCTGCTGGCAATATCGGTGCCAACTTCGACCAGCTTGCGCATGATGGATCGCTCGCGCACGATCTCGCCATAGCGGCGTATATTGGCCGCCGACGGCACATTCTGCGCCAGGCTGCCCAGGTAAGTCAGGCCGCCCACCTTCTCCAGCTCTCCGGCGATCTCCAAGGCCTCTGCCACGGTGATCACGTCCACCGGCTTGGCCATTTCACTCAGGCGCACGATCTGGCGGAAGATCAGGTGATGTTCGTGACGGTAGAAATCGTCGGCGGTCATCAGGTCGGCAACCCTGTCCAGCGCGCTGGACTCGAGCAGCAAGCCTCCCAAAACAGATTGCTCTGCCTCGACCGAATGTGGCGGCAGTTTGATCTGGTCGATCTGTGCGTCGGCGTTAGAAAAGATTTGCATGGAATTTAATCACTAGGGCGTTATGCGGAAGGTATTTTACCCTGCTATCGGGTAAAAGCCTAAAAACAAAAAAGGACTTTTCCTTATACGATGTCTATTTACCTGCAATTACTTAATTACCAAATATCGGTAACGCTACCCATCTGATGTCGACAAATCGCTTATTCACTTCCCTGTATGCGATCGATCAGCGTGAAATTAAGGGATGTAATTAAGCACGTCGCTCTTGAATGAGCTTACACCTGAATTTCGGATACCAACGTAGCGGAGGTTAGAATTGCTACAGGAGGTAGGAAATGCTCAGGATATCGAGGCAGAGTTACACGGAAGAATTCAAACGGTAAGCGGTGAAACTGGTTGAAGGAGGGATGAAGCCAGCAGAGGTGGCGCAACAGCTTGGGGTCAGCGAGCAAACGCTGGCCAACTGGCGCAAGGCCAAGGCGGCGGGCAAGCTGGCTGGAAATGGCAAGGTCGTCACCCCGGCGCAAATGGAGATGTCGCGGTTACGAGCTGAAGTGATGCGGCTCAAGGCGGAGAACGAAATCCTAAAAAAAGCGGCGGCGTACTTCGCGAAGGAATCACTGTGAAGTACGCCTGGATGGCACAGCAACAGTCATGGCCGGCAGAGTGGATGTGCGGAGCCTTGGGCGTGAGCCCAAGTGGCTATGCCGCATGGAAACGCGGCGGCTGTTGCAGCACGCGGCTGACGAATGCCCAACTGCTCACCTTGATCCGGTCCATCCATCAGGAGAGTCGTGGTGCCTACGGCGCACCGCGCATCTGGGAGGAGTTAAAGGCGAGGAGCATTCCGGCTGGCAAGGAGAGGATACGCAAGATTATGCAGGCGCATGGCATTCGGGCGAAACATAGACGGCGCTATAAGGCCACGACTGACTCGAAGCACAGCTTCCCCGTCGCGCCGAATGTGTTGAATCGTCAATTCCGCACGGTGCGGCCCGATCAAGTATGGACGACCGATATTACCTATCTGCCGACGGCTGAAGGCTGGCTGTATCTGGCGGTGGTGATGGACTTGCATTCCCGCATGATCGTTGGCTGGTCCATGGACGGTCGCATGACACGAGAACTGGTGATCAGCACACTACGCATGGCTTGGTTCCGCAGAAAACCTGCGGCCAGACTGATTCACCATTGGGATCGTGGCAGCCAGTACGCCAGTCACGACTATCAGGCGGTACTCAAGGAGTATGGCATGACGGCCTCGATGAGCCGTAAAGGAAATTGCTGGGATAACGCCCCGGTGGAAAGCTTCTTCAATAGTCTGAAGAACGAGCGCACGCATCATCAGCGT
>JBARHM010000332.1:0-2240 GCA_049799235.1 Gallionella sp. | reverse complement strand
ACGATACATTATCCCAGAGGATCAGTAACTGTTTTCCGGGATGTTTCTGCCGTAATCGATGCATAAACGCAACGGTGGTGTCACCATTCGCGGTTGGATACGCTGCCAGAACCAACTCACCCGTCAGCATTTGTAATGCACCGAAATATGTTTGTCGATCGTGGTCATTTTTCACCGAGACCGTCACACGTTGGTCCGATGGCGCCCATCCATAGCCAACAGCGGTATCACCTAAGACATGACATTCGTCAACAAAATACACGATCATATCACCACAGGCAATGCGATCCCAGTGCTGCATCAACACCGCCTCAATCTCTTTTTTTTCGCTGCAATACGATCGGCATCTTTGTCAGGGTGCTGTGATTGTGCCCGTTTCCAGGTGATACCTGCCTCAGCGAACAGATCATGGTAACTCTGGCGTGACTTGAATTCGATACCGTAAGTCGTTCGCACAAAGGCGACAAGATCGTCAATATTCCATATTCCCTGGGCCTTAATCCACTCAGTAATTGATTGTCGTTGTTCCGATGTGAGATATCCCTGATATCCTTGATACTTCAGCACAAATATATCAACACCGTGTTCAAAAGAGAGCCTTTTCCACTTGCTGACAAATGATTCAGTAACATGTAACAGCTCAGCAATGTCGCGCGGTTCAAATTCAAGCAACAGCAATTTTACGGCCATGGCTCGCTTATATTCGCGTGCATCTTTTGTTGTATCCAAGAATGTATTGACCTGATCAAGTGTCGGCATGGCAGTTCCTCTTGTACATGGCTGGTTTACCCATATGAGAAACATACCATTTTTGGCAGGGCAATCGCATTTAACTGAGTAATTTAACAGTCGAATCTATCATTATCCGGCCGTGTATCGAATTACCTTGCCGAGATATGCATTATCGCTGGCTGCGCGTAATCGCTTTGCCTGCGTACCGACTTTCAGGGTCTTTTCCTGCCGCAAGAGGTTCACCGCGATATGACGCACGACCGCCATGTTTTCGGCACTGTGCCCTTTCCGTATCCGCGATTCATCTTCACGCAGTGCTACATCAAGTACCCAATGGAGCGAGTTTTCAATGCTCCACTGACCACGGACCCGCTTACCGAACGCTTGTGCGTCTGGTTCGCGACAACTGATGTAGTAGCGAGTCTCATGCGTCGTTTTGCCATTTATGACGCGTTCCGACTCAACCATACCAATGCTTTGCAGCGCACGCCATTCATCTGCCGTACGGAGCTGATCGAGACCGGCAGTAACCCAGTAGCGCCGCGTCTCGATACGACCATGGCCTTTTTCGCACGTTGTATACGTATTCAGCGATAAGTCCGCCTGTTCGCGTAGTTTCGTGAATGTTGCTACGATATCTTCATATAAGTGCCGCTGATTCTCTTTTACCGCGATCGTGTACGCCGCCTTTTGATCGATGATGGTTTCTACGGTCTCTTTTTGGCAATGAAAGGCGTCAGCGGTGATATCACATCCCTCGACATCGATCGTCTCAATCAAGATCGGAAGTGCCGTAATCTCGTTTGAATCGGAGTCAACCGCCAATTGACCAAGGACAATACCGGAATCAACCGCCCAGGCGCTCACCATCTGAAGCGCCGGCATGTCGTTCGTTGCATCCGCAGAACGGCGCGCGGTTTTACCATCCAACGCGAGCTGTTGCGCAGGTGTACCGGGAAAGGTGGCCGCAACCCAGGCCATAAAACGTTCTTCCAGCACTTCTGGACGCAGATGCGCAAACACTCGTCCAAAGGTATCATGCGATGGAATACCGTTCGGTAACTGTAAAAATGTGCGGAACCAATCAATCTTGGCTTGGGCAACCATTGCTATTTCGACAAACCCGTTTGCTCCACAGATCGTGCAACAAACGGCAAGTACGATGATATCTACTAATAGGTGCCTTTTATTGCGATCGATCCGAAAGTCTTCAAGATCAGCGAAATACTGAATAAGCGTGGTTTCTGATGCTGATAGTGGCATGATTCTCTATCTCTCTAGGCATGAAATTGACTCCAAGCTCCCAAGTATACCACAACGTACCACAGAAAGTAGTAGAGAAGCATTAGAATTTATATACAATTGCCCTGTGGCATTACGTTATGCGACCGAACGCGGCAAAGCGTACCGGATCTTGGATCTGACCAGCCTGACTGAGGAGGAGTTCGCAGTGATTGTCACACCCTTTGATCAGGCCTTTTTGGCATATATGCAGGACTGGACACTGG
>JBARHM010000331.1:0-2279 GCA_049799235.1 Gallionella sp. | reverse complement strand
GTCCTCCATCCGCGCGGGTTTGTATCTCTCCACCTATGGCATCCTGACGTTGGTATTGGTCTCAAGATTCGATTGGCGCCTGACGGTGCCAACCTTGCTTTGGCTGGTGGCTTATGCGGTCTTCCTGGGTTTTTTCGTGCCGCGCCTGCGCGAGCTGGCCAAGCAGAGTTCCGATGTGCGCTCCCTGGTGATGGCGCGCGTGGTCGACAGTTACACCAACATTCTTACTGTCAAACTATTTTCCAAGATGGTCGATGAGGACGCCTACGTGCGTGAGGTCCTGGACCAACATCAGGATGCAATCTCCCGGCACATGCGCATGACCAGCCGCTTCATGTTTACCTTGCAGTCATTGAATGCGATGTTACTGGTGAGCACCACGTTGATCGGCCTGTCCTTGTGGGCGCAAGGGCTGATCGATGCCAGTCAGGTAGCGACGGCATTGCCGCTGGTGTGGCAGATCACCAATATGGCGGGCTGGGTTTCCTTCGAAGTTGCCGGTATCTTCGAAAATATCGGTGTGGTGCAGGACGGTATGCAAACCATCTCGGTACCGCATACGCTGGTTGATGAGAAAGACGCCAAGTCGCTTATTGTGACCCGCGGAGAGATCCGCTTTGAACGGGTGAGTTTCAGTTACGGCGCAGGCAGCGCCTCGCTCGACAAACCCATTTTTGAAAAACCAGTTCTCGACCACATCGACCTGATCGTGCACCCCGGGGAACGCATCGGTCTGGTCGGCCGCTCCGGCGCCGGCAAATCGACGCTGGTCAACCTGTTGTTGCGCTTTTTCGACGTCGAGCAGGGCCGTATCACCATAGACGGACAGGATATCCGGCACGTCACTCAGGAAAGCCTGCGCTCCCAAATCGGGCTTGTCACCCAGGACACATCTCTGTTGCACCGCTCGATCGCCGATAACATACGCTATGGCCGTCCGCAGGCGACACAGGCAGAGATCGAAGCGGCGGCGCGCAAGGCGCAGGCTCATGATTTCGTCCAGTGCTTGAGAGACTGGAATGGCCGCGAGGGATACCAGGCCCATGTGGGCGAGCGCGGCGTGAAACTTTCAGGCGGGCAGCGCCAGCGCATCGCGATCGCCCGCGTGATCCTCAAGGGTGCGCCTATCCTGTTGCTCGACGAGGCGACATCGGCACTCGATAGCGAGATCGAGGCCAGCATCCAGGAGCAACTGATCGGTTTGATGGATGGCAAGACCGTGATCGCCATCGCCCACCGCCTGTCCACCATTGCGCGTCTGGACCGGCTGATCGTGATCGACCACGGTCATATCGTTGAACAAGGCACGCACAACGAATTATTGCGGCGGAACGGACTTTATGCTGCGTTGTGGCAGCATCAGTCCGGCGGTTTCCTTGCAGAAGAATTGCCTGAGTTACCCGAACCGATATCGGCATGAATCAATCGTCATCATGCCGCCGGGGTTTCTGCCTGCGCGTGGTCTGATCGCTATGGCAAGCCGCTGACAGCGAGCCTGGGATCGGCTTTCAGCAGTCCAACTTCATCGCTGAGTATATGCACTGCCTCGTTCAGCAAGATGTCCTTGGCGTTTTTATTCGCATTTTCGATGGCCAGGTCGGCATTGAGATTGCGTTCACTGGACAACATGCCATCGTCCTGAAGTGAATGGCTCGCGGCTTTGGCAGAGGCCTTGCCTGATTCATTTGTCCCGCTGCTTTTTTCACGGGACTTTTCGCGTGCTTCCTGCGCCGTGCGCTCTTTGCGGCGGTCGGCCTCATTGAGAGAGATCAGGTTTTTCTGGCGCAACGTGTTGATCTCGGCAATATCTTCCTGCAAATACTTGAAGTCCTGGTCCTGGCTTATGCGTTTGTCGTGGTTTGCTATCAACATCGGCACAACACTTTTCAAATCGCCGGCCGGAGCGTAGTCAGCCGCCTTGATCTGTGTCCAGGGCAAGGAATTGTCGAAACTGGACTCGCCAAATTCTTCCGTGTCGGTCATCGTCGGCAGGTTGACATCCGGGGTCACACCGCGCAACTGGGTGGTCCCGCCATTGACGCGGAAGAATTGGGCGACCGTCATCTTGAGATCGCCCAATAAGGGTTTGTCATTCTTTACGAACCGGTCAAGGTTTACCACGGTCTGCACAGTACCTTTGCCAAAGCTGGGTTCACCGATAACGACCCCGCGACCGTAATCCTGTATCGCTGCGGCGAAAATTTCCGAAGCTGATGCCGAGGCACGATTGATAAGCACGCCCAGCGGACCATCCCAGGCAACACCGGCATTGGTATCGC
>JBARHM010000330.1:0-2085 GCA_049799235.1 Gallionella sp. | reverse complement strand
TTGCCGGCAACCACAGGCCTGGCAGTATGTGATAAGCTCAGCTACGTTGTTATTTCGATATATTTTGTTTCATGTCTTCCACACCGGCTACGGCATCTTCTCTCGCGAGCGCGCTGCTGCGCAAAGAAGTCCTCGAATTGCACGCTTACCATGTGCCTGATAGCTTCGGCTATATCAAACTGGATGCGATGGAAAATCCCTACCAGCTTCCGCAGACATTGCGCGAAGAGATCGCTGCGATTGTGGGGAATGCCGCCATTAACCGTTATCCCGACCCGAATCCAGCAGTCCTGAAGGAAAAAATCTGCGCCACGCTTGGATTGCCGCAACGGATGGAAGTGCTGCTGGGCAATGGTTCGGATGAGCTGATCCAGTTGTTGGCGCTGGCCTTGAATAAAACCGGTGCGACACTGCTGAGTGTGGAACCGTCGTTCGTGATGTACCGGATGATCGCGATTTACACCGGGATGCGTTATGTAGGCGTACCCCTGAAAAGCAATTCCGGGACAGCTGATTTCTCTCTGGACCTGGCAGCGATGCTGGCAGCGATCGAACGCGAACGGCCGGCGCTGGTGTTTCTGGCTTATCCCAACAATCCCACCGGAAATCTCTTTTCCGCGCAGGATGTAAAGCAGATCATAGAAGCAGCGCCAGGGTTGGTGGTGGTGGATGAGGCCTATTATGCCTTTGCCAGTGACAGCTTCATCCCGCACCTGGCAAGCTATCCAAATCTGCTGGTGATGCGCACGTTCTCCAAGCTAGGCATGGCGGGATTGCGCTTGGGTTTTCTGGCTGGAAGCAAGGCTTGGCTGGGACAGTTGGAAAAGCTGCGCTTGCCGTATAATGTCGGGGTGCTGACGCAGTTGGTCGCGGGCAAGTTATTGGCGCACCACGAGGTGCTGTTGCAGCAGGCGGAACAAATCAGGGATGATCGCGCCTGGTTGCATCATCAGTTGAACGAGATTCGCGCCGTGCAGGTTTACCCCAGCGAGGCGAATTTCCTGCTGTTCCGCGTGGCGGATGCGAATGCGGTGTTCATTGGCTTGAAGCAACGCGGTGTGCTGATAAAAAATCTGGATGGCGGGCATCCAATGTTAAAGGACTGCCTGCGCGTGACGGTCGGAACTCACACAGAGAACGATAAATTTATAACTGCTTTGCAGCAATCCATTATTCAATCCGCATAAGGCACAAACATGCGTAGCGCGAAGGTAAACCGCAACACCCTTGAAACCAAGATCAGTGTCGAACTGGATCTGGACGGCAGCGGTAACTCCAAGTTTGACACCGGACTGCCTTTTCTCGATCACATGCTCGATCAGATCGCACGCCATGGTTTGGTCGATATGAACATCCATGCCAAGGGTGACTTGCACATCGACGCGCATCACACCGTTGAAGACATTGGCATCACGCTTGGACAGGCATTCAACCAGGCGATCGGCGACAAAAAAGGCTTGCGCCGCTATGGTCATGCGTATGTGCCACTGGACGAATCCCTGTCGCGGGTTGTACTGGACATTTCAGGCCGTCCCGGCTTGGTGTTCAATTGCGAATTCGTTCGTGCCAGTGTAGGCGACTTCGATGTCGATCTGATCCATGAATTTTTCCAGGGCTTTGTCAATCACGCCTTGGTGACTTTGCACGTCGACAATCTGGCAGGCAACAATGCACACCATCAGGCAGAAACCATTTTCAAGGCATTCGGCCGCGCGCTACGTGCGGCACTGGAGCTTGATCCGCGCATGGCAGGGGTGATGCCATCCACAAAGGGCTCGCTATAATTCAAATGGTTGATGTGGCTGTTGTAGATTATGGTATGGGTAACTTGCGCTCGGTCGAACAGGCCTTGCGCAAGGTCGCACCTGATGCTGAAGTCGTGGTGAGCGAAGATGCCGGAGTTATTGCGAATGCGAAAAGGGTGGTCTTCCCCGGCCAAGGGGCGATGCCGGATTGTATGCGTGAATTGGATGCGCGCGGACTGCACAATGCGGTGATGGAAGCTGCGCGCCATAAACCGTTTCTGGGTATCTGCATCGGCTTGCAAATGCTGTTCGAACACAGTGACGAAGGGAATGTGGCCGG
>JBARHM010000329.1:0-4757 GCA_049799235.1 Gallionella sp. | reverse complement strand
GCCAAAGCGAATGGGAGTTGGAGCGCAAGAAGATCAAACGACAGCGAACCGCGCGCGCGAGCACCCTGGACGGAAATCTTATAGAGCTGCACGCCAACATAGAGAAGCCGGAGGATATTTCCGAAGTCAAGGAGAATGGTGCGACCGGGGTCGGTCTGTTTCGCAGCGAATTCCTGTTTCTCAACCGTGACGACTTGCCGGATGAAGATGAGCAGTTCGAGGCATATCGTGCAGTGGCCGTGGCCATGGAAGGACAACCCGTCGTGATACGCACATTCGATCTGGGAGCGGACAAACAGATCAAAGGTGCGGAGCGTGTCGCCAATAATCCCGCATTGGGTCTTCGCGCGATACGCCTCTGTCTGGCCGAGCCGCATCTGTTCCGCACCCAGTTGCGCGCGCTGCTGCGAGCCTCGCATTACGGCGACATCAAGATACTGATCCCGATGTTGTCAGGCGTGTCGGAACTCAACCAGACTTTGCACTTCATCGAGGCGACCAAGCAAGGCCTCGATGAAGAAGGTCTTCCTTATAACGGTAATGTGCAGATCGGCGGCATGATCGAGATACCCGCTGCTGCGCTGGCATTGAATATGTTTGCCAAAAGACTCGATTTTCTGTCCATCGGCACCAATGATCTGATCCAGTACACGCTGGCGATAGACCGTACCGATGAAGAGGTGGCGCATCTCTATGACCCGTTGCATCCCGCCGTGCTGCAATTGTTGTCGCATATCATAGTCACATCCAATAAACTCGGCGTGCCAATCTCCGTGTGCGGCGAAATGGCTGGTGAACTGGCTTATACCCGCTTGCTGCTGGGCTTCGGGCTGCGCAAGTTCTCGATGATCTCGGCACAGGTGCCGAGCGTCAAACAGCGCGTGCTTACCACCAGCCTGCCGGAAATCGCCGCGCTGACGCAGAAGATCCTGCGTGCGGATGAACCGATGAAAATCCGCGAGTTGCTGGACAAGCTCAATGACTAGAATTCATACTCGACCTGCATCCTGAAAGTGTGGTCAGGTGCGGCATCGCTAGAGCCAACCAGCCATGCGGCGTTGTACTTGATGACATGATGATCGCCTAGCCCGAATTTGCCGAAAACTGCGGGGCCGACGCGGTGGATCTGATTGTCCTGCTTGTCCCAGTCGTCCCACTCGCCCATCTCACCGAAGCCCTGAGCGCCAAATTCCAGGGCAGGTTGCCAGCGATATTTAACTTGCCACTGATAGCCGATTTCGGTGATGTAAGGATCATCGCCATCGTTATGATGATCGAACTTTCGCTCGAACAGCAGGTTGCCGTTCAGTTGCAATTTTCCAAACTCGGTTTGGAGCAACGGGCCGAACTTGAACTCATAGGGCTCACTCGAATTGTTTACCGGTGCCTCGAATTCAGTGATGAGTCCCGCATCCACTGCGTATCTCCCGGTTTCGGTGAGCTGGAACTTATTTTCCCATTCGGCTATGGTCAGACCTTCGCTGCCTTCGCTCTCGCGCTTCAAATAAACCTCGGTGAACCATGATTCAGTTGCGCCATAGCCAAAGCCCAGACTGGTTACCTGTGCGAGCGTGCCATCCTGCTGCCTGGCGGAGCCGTGCTTGAAATCGATTTCCCGCTCACCATATTCCACGGTGGGAGTGTAGACATAATCCGCTGGGCCGGCAAAGGCGATACTGGTGTTTAATGTGGTGGCCAGGAATATAAAAATACCGCATTTCATTCAAACAGTTCTTGTCGTTGATGAACGTATGGGTTTGTTCGACAGTTTGGCCCATTTCATGCCGGCACCGATGGCAACCAGCGCAGTGAGGTAAAACACGATCTGCATACCGGCCGGGCGTGCGTCATAACCGATCAGACTGTGCAGCAACAGGCCGGGCAGTCCATTTTCCGGCAGCACGGCGGATGTGTCCCACAGGGGCGCGGCGAGACTGGGCAGAAGGTCGGCCTGGATCAGGAAATTCGCAGCCTGCGAGGCCATTCCGGCAGCCAGCAACAGCACCAATAGCCCGGTTGCTGTAAAGAACCAGCGCATCGGCACGCGCAGCAGCCCGGCATAAATCGTGTAGCCCAGCGCGATGCCGGCCAGCATGCCGACCATGCCGCCGAGCATCATGGATGATTGACTGCTATCACCCGAGGCGGCGATACCGTACAGGAACAGGACAGTTTCTGAGCCCTCCCTGAGCACGGCAATCCCGACGATCACCAGCAATATCGAACATTCGCGTTTGCCATCACTGATAGCTTTCCCTGCTGATTTCGCGCTGGCGGCGAGTGCTGCGCCGTGCGATGACATCCAGATGTTGTGCCATGCCAGCATCAACACTGCGATGCCGAGCACCGTGGCGTTGAAAATCTCCTGGCCGATGCCGCTGGCCAGCGATCCGATCACGTCAGTAAAGGCGGCAACGATGCCAGCGCCGACCAGTCCGGCCAGCACCCCCGCCCCCAGCCAGTGTTTGCTGTTAGGGACGGTACGTGTTGCGGCAGCGAGGATCCCGATGATGAGTGCGGCTTCCAGCACTTCCCGAAAAACGATGATGGCAGTTGCGAACATGGCTATTCTCCTATTGGGCAATGATCACGCCTTGGGCGGTGGTTTCGTGAAACTCGCCCACGAACGGGTAACGTCCGGGAGCGAGCGGGCCGATGTAGATCGTGGCGGAGCTATGGCCTGCGATTACCTTTTCCCGATTCAGCGCATGGCTCTCGAATTCCTCCGGCGTGGCATCCTGATTTTCGATCCGGATCTTGATCTTTTTGCTGGACGGAACCGTGAGTTCGACCGGCATAAAATGGTGATCCTTGATCACCAGTGCGAATTCAGCGTCGGCAGCAAGCGCAACGTTAGGAAACAGCAGGGAAACAAGCAATAGACCTGTCGCAAATGCGCCGACCGGAAGCAACAATGTGATGAGCAACGAACGTTTCATGGAGTTCTCCTGGGCTATTTATACGAATGATAATCATTCTTATTTGCAATTGCAAGCGTTTTTTTGCGCTTCCAAAAAGGGATGAGGAAATGAAATGCACCAGTTTGAATACAAACAGCGTGTAGATATTTGATTCAAAAAGAATAGTCTTGGGTGTTTCAATGTCTGAAAGCAACAAGGGATGGCTGTAATGCTGGGCAAAATTCCACCCGGAATTCATTGACAGGATTGAACAAAACACGGAAACTCTGCTTCAGTGCCGATTTGACATCAGCTTGCGGGGCACTTAAAAAATACGCGCTAAAGCGAGGCAACCCGCTCCGCTTTAGCCGAGCGGGTTTGGTTTTTTTGGGATTTGATCTTGGACGCTTCTAACAGCATCGGTATCGTCAGCGCGCATCGCGCATCGTTTGACACCCCGCTGGTTTTTCGCAGCGGCGCGGTGCTGCCGCGCTATGAACTGGTATATGAGACCTATGGCACGCTGAATGCCGACAGATCAAATGCGATCCTGATCTGCCATGCACTGTCGGGGAATCATCACGTCGCCGGCTTTTACGCCGACAATCCAAAAAATGTCGGCTGGTGGGACAACATGATCGGTCCCGGCAAGCCTGTCGATACCGACAAATTCTTTGTCGTCGGCATGAACAACCTCGGCGGTTGCCACGGTTCTACCGGGCCATCCAGCATCGATCCGGAAACCGGCAAGCCATTCGGTTCAAGCTTTCCGGTGGTAACGGTGGAAGACTGGGTTGAATCCCAAGCACGTCTAGCCGACCTGCTGGGCATCAAACAGTTTGCCGCCGTGCTTGGCGGCAGCCTGGGCGGTATGCAGGCGATGCAATGGTCGCTGTCTTACCCCGAGCGGGTAAGACATGTGTTGGTGATTGCTGCTGCGCCGCATCTGTCAGCAGAGAACATCGCGTTCAACGATGTGGCGCGCAATGCGATCCTTACCGACCCGGATTTTCATGGCGGCGATTTCTATCAGCACAACGTCGTGCCGACGCGCGGGCTCAGGTTGGCGCGCATGCTTGGACATATCACGTATTTGTCCGACGATGCGATGGCGGACAAGTTCGGGCGAAGTTTGCGCGCCGGCAAGCTCGGCTTTACCTATGACATCGAGTTCGAGATCGAATCCTATCTGCGCTACCAGGGCGACAAGTTCGCCGCCTATTTCGACGCCAACACCTATCTGCTGATGACCAAGGCGCTGGATTATTTCGACCCTGCGCGCGCGTTCGACGATGACCTGGACAAGGCTTTCGCTGCGGCACGCGCGGATTTCCTGGTGCTGTCGTTCACCACAGACTGGCGATTTGCACCGGAACGCTCGCGCGAGATCGTGAATGCGCTGCTGCACAACCGGCGCAACGTGAGCTACGCCGAGATCACTTCGACGCACGGCCACGACTCGTTCCTGATGCATCAGGAGCATTATCACGATGTGATGCGCGCTTACCTCAACCGCATCGCAAGGGAGGTGTCGGCATGAACCAGAATGATCGATACGCCACATTCCCTCCCCTTTGCATGGGGAGGGCTGGGGAGGGGGTAGAAACCAAGCTCTCCTGCGCGAAAACTTCTACCCCTATCCCATTTGCCCCCTCGCTTCGCTCTCCCCCTCTTCAAGGGGGAAGGGATTGGTTTAATTCAGGAAATTCAGCATGAGCGCGCACGACTCGATAGAACTGGCTGCCGCCCGCCCGGATTTTGCTGCGATTGCCGCATGGATAGTGGATGGCGCGTCGGTGCTCGACCTCGGCTGTGGCGACGGCAGCCTGCTGCGCTACTTGAAGGAGAAGCGCAAAG
>JBARHM010000328.1:0-1832 GCA_049799235.1 Gallionella sp. | reverse complement strand
ATCCGGCTCTACCTCAAGCGCACCTTCAAGCGCCTCGACGTCTCCTCGCGCTCCGTGTTCGCCCTGATCGAGCCCGGCTCCTGCTTCGTCGGCACCCTGCTCGAGCTTGCGCTGGCGGCCGACCGCTCCTATATGCTCGACGGCCTCTTCGAGGGCGACGGCCGCAAGCCCGCCGCCGTGCGCCTCACCGGGATGAACTTCGGCGCCTATCCCATGGTCAACGGCCTCACCCGGCTCGCCAGCCGCTTCCTCGCCGAGCCGGAGCGCGTCGTCGAGCTCAAGCGCCGCATCGGCGAGGATCTCGATGCTGCCGCGGCGGGCGAGGCCGGTCTCGTCACCTTCACGCCCGACGACATCGACTGGGAGGACGAGGTGCGCATAGGCATCGAGGCGCGCGCCGCGTTCTCACCGGATGCGCTCACCGGCATGGAGGCCTCGCTCCGCTTCGGAGGGCCCGAGACGCTCGAGAGCAAGATCTTCAGCCGTCTGTCCGCCTGGCAGAACTGGATCTTCCAGCGCCCCAACGCCGTGGGAGACAAGGGCGCGCTTCGCGTCTACGGCACGGGTCAGCGCAGCGAATTCGACCGAAGGAGAGTGTGATGGCCGGCATCGACTACACTTCGCTCATTCCCAACAACGTCGCCCTGCACGAGAACCGGCGGCTCCAGCGCGCGCTCGAGGACTGGCAGCCGAAGTTCCTCGAGTGGTGGCAGGACATGGGGCCGAACGGCTTTCAGGCCAAGGAGGTCTACCTCCGCACCGCGGTCAGCGTGGACGCGCAGGGCTGGGCCAAGTTCGGCTACGTCAGGATGCCCGACTATCGCTGGGGCATCTTCCTCGCCGAGCCGGAAGTGGGCCGCCAGGTCAATTTCGGCGATCATAAGGGCCAGCCCGCCTGGCAGGAGGTGCCGGGCGAGTACCGCGGCACGCTCCGCCGTCTCATCGTCACCCAGGGCGACACGGAGCCCGCCTCCGTGGAGCAGCAGCGCCACCTCGGACGCACCTGCCCCTCGCTCTACGACCTCCGCAACCTCTTCCAGGTCAATGTCGAGGAGGGTCGCCACCTCTGGGCCATGGTCTATCTCCTCGACGCCCACTTCGGCCGCGACGGGCGCGAGGAGTCGGAGGCGCTGCTCCAGCGACGCTCGGGGGATGTGGACAAGCCGCGCATCCTCGGCGCCTTCAACGAGAAGACGCCCGACTGGCTGTCCTTCTTCATGTTCTGCTTCTTCACCGATCGCGACGGTAAGTACCAGCTGGCGAGCCTGGCGGAGAGCGGCTTCGACCCGCTGTCCCAGACCTGCCGCTTCATGCTCACCGAGGAAGCGCATCACATGTTCGTGGGCGAGACGGGCATCATGCGCATCGTTCAGCGCGCCTGCGAGCTCCAGAGGGAGCACAAGACCGACGAGCTCCGCAAGTACGGCGGCATCGATCTGCGCACGATTCAGAAGTACCTCAACTTCCACTGCTCGGTGTCGCTCGACCTCTTCGGCTCGGAGATCTCCACCAATGCCGCCAACTTCTACACGGCGGGGCTCAAGGGCCGCTTCGAGGAAACGAAGAGGCAGGACGACCACCAGCTCAAGGGCGCGACGTACACGGTGGCCGAGCTGGACGGCGAGCGCATCGTCACCCGCGAGGAAGGGGCGCTCGTCTCACTGAACGAGCGGCTCCGGGACGACTACGTCGCCGACTGCGCGCGTGGCGTGGCGCGCTGGAACGAGGTCATCAAGAAGCACGGCATCGACTTCGAGCTCCGGCTCCCGCACCGGGCCTTCCACCGCGCGATCGGCATGTTCGCCGACGTGCGCGTGTCGCCCGACGGCCAA
>JBARHM010000327.1:0-4524 GCA_049799235.1 Gallionella sp. | reverse complement strand
GTTTGCGGATCGACCTTGACCACCTCGATGAAGGCCTCAATGGCCTTGTCCTGTTGCTCATTGAGCAAGAAATTCAGTCCCTGAAAATACGACTGCGGCAGCGCACTCGATTCAGAAAGCAATTTTTTTAAATCAATGCGCGCTGCCAGCCATCCCATCCCGAAAAACAGAGGAAAAGCTAGCAACATCCAGAGTTGGAATTCCATAACCGAACGATTTATCAGGAAGGTTGTATAGGCGTTTGTTGATCTTCACTCATGTCGCCAAGTTCGTTCCTACGGCGAATATCCCTTTTCAGCCGGGAGATTTCACGGCGCTGTATCAGCAGGCTGACGAACATCGCGAGTATGCCGGCCAACGCGCCAACTGCAAAAAAGACCAGCAGCAGAATCACTAGATTAGTTTCCCACTCTAGTCCAAAAAAATACTTCAGCTTGACTGCCTGGTCATTCTTGACCGCCAAACCGAGCAGCAAGATGAACAAAGCTGCTCGCAACAACCAATTGAGAAAGCGCATGACACTCCCCGGAAAATGCCGATACAACGATAGCATAAAAATTGGCGGCTATACCTTGCGATATGCCGCCAAGAATTGAGATTGCCTTTCTCGTTTGCTTTGCTGCGCACCCCTCGCTTCGCTCTCCCCGCACGCGGGAGGGGAGAGCGACGCGAGGGGCGGAGGTGAGGGCTAATCCAGAGTCAGGATTTCTTTTCGCTGACCCTCTCCCTCAATTCCTTGCCTGCTTTGAAATGCGGTACATATTTAGCTGGTACTTTCACCTTGTCACCGGTCTTGGGATTGCGCCCCTGACGCGGCGGTCGGTAATTCAGGCCAAAGCTGCCAAAGCCGCGAATCTCGGCACGGCCACCGCGCGATAAAGTAGCCGACAGAGCATCCAGAATAACCTTAACGGCAAGCTCGGCATCCTTGGCAAGCAACTGCGAATGCAACTCTGCCAGCTTGGCGATCAAATCGGAACGTGTCATGTCAAGGAACCTCTCAGGCTTCGGTCTTGCTGCCGGTCATCTTGGCCTTCAGCAATGCGCCCAGATTAGTGGTGCCTGCACTGGTACTACTTTCGGCTGATAGTTTTTGCATCGCTGCGGTTTCCTCCGTCTTGTTCAGCGCCTTGATAGACAGGTTGATGCCGCGATTCTTGCGATCCACGTTGATGATGACAGCGGTGACACTATCTCCCTCCTTGAGGTGATTGCGGATATCTTCAACGCGATCCGCTGAAACCTCGGAAGCCTTAAGATACGCTTCGACATCCCCATCCAGGGAAATCACAGCGCCCTTGGCATCCAATGACTTCACGGTACCTGTGACCACTGCGCCCTTCTCGTGGCTGGAAGCAAAACCCCCGAACGGATCGCCTTCCAACTGCTTGATGCCGAGAGAGATGCGCTCGCGCTCAACGTCGATCGCCAGTACCACCGCTTCGACTTCGTCGCCCTTCTTGTAGTTGCGTACCATTTCCTCGCCGGGCTGTGTCCAGGACAAGTCCGACAAATGCACCAGTCCGTCGATGCCTCCATCCAGGCCGATGAACACACCGAAATCGGTGATCGACTTGATCTGGCCCTTGACCTTGTCGCCCTTCTTGTGGTTGAGCGCAAAATCATCCCAGGGATTTGATTGGCATTGCTTCATGCCCAGTGAGATGCGACGACGAGCTTCATCGATCTCAAGGATCATCACTTCGACTTCATCTCCCAACTGTACAACCTTGGAAGGATGGACGTTCTTGTTGGTCCAGTCCATTTCGGAAACGTGAACCAGGCCTTCGATACCCTGTTCTATCTCGACGAACGCACCGTAGTCGGTCAGGTTGGTAACCTTGCCGAACAAACGGGTGCCTTGGGGATAGCGACGCGCAAGGCCGTTCCAGGGATCATCGCCCATCTGTTTGATGCCCAGCGAGACACGGTTCTTTTCCTGATCGAACTTCAGGATCTTGGCTTCTATTTCGTCACCGACGGTCAACACTTCGGAAGGATGCTTCACGCGACGCCATGCCAGGTCGGTGATGTGCAACAAGCCATCGATGCCGCCCAGGTCAACGAACGCACCATAGTCGGTGATGTTCTTGACCACGCCCTTGACGATCGCGCCTTCCTTGAGGCTTTCCATGATCGCTTCACGGTCTGCGCCCATCGACGACTCCAGCACAGCACGTCTTGAAACCACCACGTTGTTGCGCTTGCGATCGAGCTTGATGACCTTGAGTTCCATGGTCTTGTTTTCGTAAGGCGTGGTGTCCTTGACCGGACGCACGTCCACCAGCGAACCAGGCAAAAATGCGCGGATACCGTTGACCATCGCGGTCAAACCACCCTTGACCTTGCCACTGACGAAACCTTCCACGATCCTGCCTTCTTCCATGGCCAGTTCCAGATCGTGCCAAGCCGCCAGACGCTTGGCCTTTTCACGCGACAGTTTGGTTTCACCATAGCCGTTTTCCAGCGACTCGATCGCGACGGTGACAAAATCACCCACCTTGACTTCCAATTCGCCTTTGGCATCGAGGAATTCCTCGATCGCAATCAAACTTTCGGACTTGAGTCCTGCATTCACCACCACCATATTGTGATCGACACGCACGACTTGTGCGGTGATCAGTTCACCTGCACGCATTTCCTTGCGTGTCAGGCTTTCTTCAAACATTGCGGCAAAACTATCGGGATCTTTTACTGCTACTGCGGTTGAGTTCATCGGATATACCTAAAGAATAATTAACTGCTTGCGCAGAGGGTTAGTTAAAGTTCCCGTCAGACGGAGAGTCCGGCGGTGCCTGGTTTTCAGAGTTGCATCGCTCGGTAGCGCGTCAATATTTCCTGTACCGCCTGCTCGATGTTCAGAGCCGTGGTGTCCAGCAGACTTGCACCATGCGCCTGTCGCAGTGGAGAAGCGCTGCGTTGAGTATCTCGCTCGTCACGCACACGTATTTCCAGCAAAAGGGCGGCGATATTAGCACCGATCCCTTTTTCCATCAACTGCTTATAACGCCGCTCAGCGCGAGCCTCGGCACTTGCGGTCAGAAATATCTTCAAGACAGCGTCAGGAAACACCACAGAGCCCATATCGCGGCCATCCGCCACCAGTCCGGGCGCGCGGCGGAAAGCGTGTTGTTTGGCGAGCAGCGCGGCGCGCACCCTGGGAATGGCCGCCACCTTGGAAGCCGCAGCCGCGCATAATTCGCCACGCAACTCATCGCCGACCAAAGCGCCGTCCAGCCAGACCCGCTCGCCCTCGAAACGTATCTCAATGCGTTCGGCCAATGCCGCCAGGCCCGATTCATCGGTCAGCAGAACCTCATCGCGTTGGGCGGCCAACGCCAGCAATCGATACAGTGCGCCGCTGTCCAGATACTGAAATCCGAGCCTGGCAGCGACCAACTGTGCCACCGTGCCCTTGCCGGATGCCGATGGCCCGTCGATCGCAATCACCGGCACGGCCTGCACCACATCATGCAGCAGCATGAAATAATTCGGGAAGGTCTTGGCAACACAACGCGGATCATTGATGCGTATGCCTTCTGCGCCAAATGCGGCGAGCGAAAAACACATCGCCATGCGGTGATCGTCATAGGTATCGATCGCCGCATGTCTAATGTGAACCGGCGGTGTAATGCGCAGGTAATCTTCCCCCTCTTCCACGGTCGCCCCGACCTTGCGCAACTCGGTCGTCATCGCCGTAATGCGGTCGGTTTCCTTGACGCGCCAGCTCGCGATGTTGCGCAAGGTGGTCGTGCCATTGGCGAACAGCGCGACCACCGCAAGCGTCATCGCTGCATCGGGAATATGGTTGCAATCCAGATCGATCGCCTCAAGCCGCCCCGATTTCGGCGCGCGCGACTCCATCCAGTTCATGCCCATTTCGATCTGCGCACCCATCAGTGCCAGCGCATCGGCAAACCGCACATCGCCCTGTATGCTGGCACTGCCCACGCCTTCGATGCGCAGCGGCCCGCCGCCGATCGCGCCTGCAGCAAGGAAATACGAAGCCGATGACGCATCACCTTCCACATAGATCACGCCGGGCGTCACATAACGACTGCCTGCCGCTACGGTGAAAGTACGCCAGCCATCGCACCGCACAACCACACCGAAGCGCGCCATCATCGCCAGCGTGATGTCGATATAAGGCTTCGAGATCAATTCGCCGATCACATCGACGGCAATCTCCCTGTCCAGCAGCGGCAAGGCAATCAATAATGCTGTGAGGAACTGGCTGGACACATCGCATCGCACACTGACACGAGCGACTTCGTTTAATCTCGACGGATGAATCTCCAGCGGCGGGAAACCTTCATTGTCCAGGCATTCAATATCCGCTCCGAGTTCTCGTAACGCATCCACCAGATCGCCAATCGGCCGTTCATGCATTCGTGGTGTACCCGAAAGCTTGTAGTTGCCGCCGGACAAAGCCAGTGCTGCCGTCAGCGGACGAAATGCGGTGCCCGCATTGCCCAAAAACAACTCGGCCTGCTTGACCGGAAAATTCCCGGCGCATCCCTGCAC
>JBARHM010000326.1:0-7515 GCA_049799235.1 Gallionella sp. | reverse complement strand
CTGCCGGCGATCTGCTCGAATTGAAGGGAGTCACCGTACCGATACGCGTGAGCGGCCCATATGCCACACCTAACATCGCTTTTGATTTTGCTGCTGCCAGCGGAGGCAGCGTTGCCAAGCTGGTTGCTGCGAATGCAGCCAAGGCGGCCGCAGCCAGGACTGCTGCTGAAGCCGCTACAGCCCTTGGCACGGTTCAGCAGCAAAAGAAAAATTCCAGCGTTTCCGCACCTTCAAAATCCAGGAAGCCGGCTGGCAAGCCGGTCATGAAATCGCAGCCTTAAGATTCATGGGAGTAATGTTGGGGTGATCAAGGTATAACTGCGCGGCTGCCGTTATGCTAGACTTTTGCCGCTCTTCTCCGGTTACGACTGATTCAACTACTGCTATAGGTGACCATGGCTTTCATACGCGGAATTCTTGATCGTATCGTTTTGGTGGCAGGTGTCATTGTGGCAGGCTGCATACCGAGCTTCATTGCGCAATATCGGCAACGCGTTGGCGGCATGCTCGATCAAGTTCTCAGGGATCTTGCACCGTTCCAGGCTATCGCTGACAAACTTCACCATGGCAGCCTTCAGGAACTCATCCAGCACCACCTGGATAGCACCGACCCGACGTTTTACAAAGAGGGCGCTGCAGTGCGGGCCATGGTGGAAATTGCCGAGCAATTACGAAACACATATCAAGCGCTCGATACGGACTTGTTCCATCAGTTGAGCTACCTGGCCGCCAAATTGGACCCGCTCGTTGCCCGTGCTACTTGGGACGTATTTGCACCTTCATTCGGTTTAACCGTTGAGAGTGTAGTATTTGGTTCTATTGTAGGAGTTGTGATTTGGCTGGTGTTCCTGGCTGTCTGGTACGTAATTGACCGCTTGTTAGCAATACTCACGGCCCGATGAAATTTTCTAGAACTGAGTAGCTGTTTATCTGTGTGTATGTTCTAGGTCGCACTCTTCAAAACAAAAAAGCAGCCGAAGCTGCTTTTTTTGTCTCTTCCGCTTGCACGATCAGTGACCGGCGCGCTTGCGTATCAGCTGAATCGCATGCAACTGGGCAATTGCCTCGGCAAGCTCAGCCTGAGCCTGCGCATAATCGATGTCGGAACTGCGGTTTTTCATCGCTTCTTCTGCTGCCTGCTTGGCCTGCAACGCGCGCGCTTCATCCAGATCACCGCCGCGTATTGCGGTGTCGGCCAGGATGGTCACGACACCGGGCTGCACTTCAAGCATGCCGCCTGATACGTAAATCAGTTCTTCCTGGTCTTGGTCAGGCCGTTTGATCCTGACCGAACCGGGCTTGATGCGCGTCATCAATGCGGTGTGGCGGGGATAAATACCGAGTTCGCCCATTTCCCCCGGAACGACGACAACTTCAGCCAGTCCGGAAAAGATGGATGCTTCCGCGCTTACTACATCGACATGTACGGTCATTGCCATGGTTGTTCTCATTCTTGTCTAGAGTGTTTTGGCCTTCTCAACCGCTTCTTCGATACCGCCAACCATATAGAACGCTTGCTCCGGCAGGTGATCGTATTCGCCATCGACGATTCCCTTGAAACCCTTGATAGTGTCTTTCAGCGTGACGTACTTGCCCGGGCTGCCGGTAAATACTTCCGCCACATGGAAAGGCTGGGACAGGAACCGCTGAATCTTCCGGGCGCGTGCAACTGCAAGTTTGTCTTCAGGTGCCAGTTCGTCCATGCCCAGAATCGCAATGATGTCACGCAATTCCTTGTAACGCTGCAAGGTGGCCTGAACCCCACGCGCCACATTGTAATGTTCTTCCCCGACTACCAGCGGGTCGAGCTGACGTGAAGTGGAGTCCAGCGGATCGACTGCAGGGTATATACCCAGCGAGGCAATATCCCGGGACAACACAACTGTGGAATCAAGGTGCAGGAAAGTCGTCGCTGGCGAAGGATCGGTCAAGTCGTCTGCCGGCACGTACACGGCCTGGATCGAGGTGATCGAACCGGTCTTGGTCGAGGTGATACGCTCTTGCAGGCGGCCCATTTCTTCAGCCAATGTCGGCTGATATCCCACCGCGGATGGCATGCGGCCCAACAGCGCGGACACTTCAGTACCGGCCAGTGTGAAGCGATAGATGTTGTCGACGAAGAACAGGATGTCGCGGCCTTCATCGCGGAAATATTCGGCCATGGTCAGCCCGGAAAGCGCCACGCGCAGACGGTTACCGGGCGGTTCATTCATCTGGCCGAACACCATGGCTACTTTGGATTCAGGCAGATTGTCCAGCTGGATAACGCCTG
This sequence comes from Gallionella sp., assembly GCA_049799235.1. Classification (GTDB taxonomy): domain Bacteria; phylum Pseudomonadota; class Gammaproteobacteria; order Burkholderiales; family Gallionellaceae; genus Gallionella. The sequence goes on along the minus strand of JBARHM010000326.1, from coordinate 5,243 downwards.
CTTCCGACATTTCATGGTAGAAGTCATTACCCTCACGAGTACGCTCACCCACACCGGCGAACACCGACAGACCCGCATGCTGCTTGGCGATGTTGTTGATCAGCTCCAGCATGTTCACGGTCTTGCCCACACCTGCGCCCCCGAACAGGCCGACCTTGCCGCCTTTGGCAAACGGACAAACCAGGTCGATCACCTTGATGCCGGTTTCCAGCAGGTCAACGGATGGGGAGAGTTCGTCGAACTTCGGCGCTTTCTGGTGTATCTCGCGCTTTTCGTCACACTTGATCTCGCCGGCATCGTCGATAGGTCGACCCAGCACATCCATGATGCGGCCCAGCGTGCCTTTGCCGACTGGTACGGAAATCCCTTTGCCGGTGGAATTGATCACCATGCCGCGGCGCAAGCCGTCGGAAGAGCCCATCGCAATGGTACGCACGACGCCGTCACCGAGTTGCTGCTCGACTTCAAAGGTCAAACCCGCTTCGGCAGTCGAGGATCCCACGTCCGCCAGATACAGTGCTTCATACACTTTGGGCATTTGATCGCGTGGAAATTCGATGTCGACCACTGCACCGATACACTGAACGATTTTTCCTTGTTTCATTTTTGATGATTCCCCGTCTAGATTAATTATGTATTTTGCAGTTCAAGCCTTAACCAGCGACTTTGCTGGCGCAGTTTGCCAGCTTGGTCGATGGCTATAACCAATGGCTTACCCAGCGTCTTTTGCTGGATTAGCCAGATGGCTAGTTGTTCTATCAGCTGTTTCAGCCTAACCAACCGCTGCGGCACCGCTTACGATCTCTGAAATCTCGCGGGTGATGGCGGCCTGGCGCGCCTTGTTGTATACTAGTTTAAGCTCGCCGATCACGCTCTTCGCGTTATCCGAAGCGGCCTTCATCGCCACCATACGCGCGCTTTGTTCGGAAGCCATGTTTTCTACCACGGCCTGATAAACCAGCGACTCGATATAGCGCACCAGCAACTCATCGATCACCTGTTTGGCATCCGGTTCGTAGATGTAATCCCAACTACCCTCTGAGGTTCCCAACTGCTCGCCGCTCAGCGGCAGCAATTGCTCGACGCAAGGCTCCTGTTTCATGGTGTTGACGAATCGGTTGTAGCTGATATGTATCGCGTCGATCTCGCCTGCAGTGTAGGCGTCCAGCATCAACTTCACCGCGCCGATCAGTTTCTCGATGTGGGGCGTATCGCCCAGACCAGTAAGATTGGATTTGACCTTGGCACCGATGCGCGACATGAAACCCAGTCCCTTGTTGCCGATAGGACAAACCAGGATACCTTTGCCCTCTCCTTCCCAATCCTTCATACGGTTTACCGCGAGCCTCAGGATATTGGTGTTCAAACCTCCGCACAGACCCTTGTCAGAAGTCACCACGATGAGGCCGACGTTTCGGTTTTCTTTGCGCTTTTCCAGAAACGAATGTTTGTATTCCGGGTTGGCGCGCGACAGGTGAGCAGCAACTGCGCGAATTTTTTCCGCGTACGGGCGGGCTGCGCGCATGCGCTCCTGCGCTTTACGCATCTTGGCTGCGGCGACCATTTCCATTGCACGTGTGATCTTGCGTGTATTTTCTACACTCTTGATTTTTGCGCGGATCTCTTTGCTGCCAGCCATTTCTCACCCCACCTCAATAAACAGCCGCAGACTTGAATTTCTCAATCGCTGCAGACAACAGTTTTTCGTTATCGGCATTCAGATCCTTGCTGGTCTCAATCGCGTCAAGCAGAGCCTTGTTATTGGATTTCAGGTAAGTATGCAATGCCGTCTCGAATGCCAGTGCTTTATTCACCGGTACATCATCGAAATAGCCCTTGTTGACCGAAAACAGAGTGACCGCCATGGTTGCGACCGACAGCGGTGAGTACTGCAACTGCTTCATCAGTTCGGTCACCATCCGGCCGCGCTCCAACTGCTTGCGGGTAGCTTCGTCCAGGTCGGAGGCGAACTGCGCGAAGGCCGCCAATTCACGATACTGCGCCAATGCCAGACGCACACCGCCGCCGAGCTTCTTGATCACTTTGGTTTGCGCCGCGCCACCCACACGGGATACCGAAACACCGGCGTTGATCGCGGGGCGGATACCGGCGTTGAACAAGTCGGTTTCCAGAAAGATCTGGCCGTCGGTTATGGATATCACATTAGTCGGAACGAAGGCGGAAACGTCACCAGCCTGTGTCTCGATGATGGGCAAAGCTGTCAGCGAACCGGTCTTGCCTTTGACCGCGCCTTTGGTAAAGGCTTCCACGTAGTCGGCATTCACGCGCGCCGCGCGTTCCAGCAGACGGGAGTGCAGGTAGAACACGTCGCCGGGATACGCTTCGCGACCAGGAGGACGGCGCAGCAACAGGGAGATCTGACGGTAAGCCCAAGCTTGCTTGGTCAAGTCATCATAAACGATCAGCGCGTCCTGACCCCGGTCACGGAAATATTCGCCCATGGTGCAACCGGCATAAGGCGCGAGGAACTGCATCGCGGCGGAATCAGAAGCGGTCGCTGCGACCACAATGGTGTAACCCAGCGCGCCGTGCTCTTCCAGTTTTCGAACCACGTTGGTGATAGTCGATGCTTTTTGACCGATAGCCACATACACGCAGGTCATGTTCTGACCCTTTTGATTGATGATGGTGTCCACCGCAACGGCTGACTTGCCAGTCTGGCGATCGCCGATGATCAATTCACGCTGACCGCGACCGATAGGAACCATGGAGTCGATCGATTTCAAGCCGGTTTGTACCGGCTGGTCAACGGACTTACGCGCAATCACGCCCGGTGCGACTTTTTCGATCTTGTCGGTCATCTTGGCGTTGACGGGACCCTTGCCATCGATGGGCTGGCCCAGCGCATTCACGACGCGACCGCACAACTCAGGACCAACCGGTACTTCCAGAATGCGACCGGTACATTTGACGGTGTCACCTTCGGTGATGTGCTCATATTCGCCAAGCACCACCGTGCCGACAGAATCCCGCTCGAGGTTAAGCGCAAGGCCGAAGGTATTGCCGGGGAATTCCAGCATCTCGCCCTGCATCACATCGGAAAGTCCGTGTACCCGGACGATACCGTCAGTGACGCTGACTACCGTACCTTCGGTTCGCGCTTGTGTCAGTGCCTCGAAGTTGTCGATGCGGCTACGAATCAGATTGCTAATTTCAGAAGGGTTGAGCTTCATGTGGATTTCCTCATTGATAAATCTTTTAACAGGTCAGTGTGCTTACAATCAAGTCATGTGACTGCCGTCAAGCCAGGGCGTTTGCCATTTCGCCTAGACGGGTGCGCGCTGAACCATCGATCACCTTGTCTCCGGCACGAATCACCACGCCGCCCAGCAATTCTTTATTGACTTTACATACCAGCTTGATTTCGCGCCCCATGCGCTTCTTCAGAGAGTTGATGATCTTTTCCTGTTGCGCTGCAGACAACTCGAACGCTGAATCCACCACGACATTCACGGTCTTTTCCGCTTCCGCCCGCAAAGCCTCGAAGATGGCGACTATCTCAGGCAACAGCAGCAGACGCTGATTGTCGACCAGTATCCGGACGAAGTTGCGTTGCTGCACTTTTGCCTGAGTGCCGAGCAAACCTTCCATCAGGCTTTCAATTTGCTTTTTGGCAACGCGCGGATTGGTGGCCACTGCGCGTACTTCAGGATGACAAACTGCCTCAGCGAGAGCAAGCAGCATCTCAGACCAACCTTTCAGGTCCGCCAGCTTTTGAGCTTCTTCAAAGGCCGCCTGGGCGTATGGTCGCGCTGTGGTTATGGCTTCGGACATGATGATCAGATTTCGGCGACGAGCTTATCCAGCAGATCGCTATGAGCCTTGGCATCGATTTCACGTGCAAGGATCTTGCTGGCACCGGCAAGCGCGATTGACGACACTTGGGTGCGCAATTGTTCCTTGGCGCGAAACACTTCCTGATCGATTTCGGCCTTGGCACCTGCAATGATGCGTTCGCCCTCTACCTTGGCTTGCTCCTTGGCTGCTTCGACGATCTCGCTGGCGCGCTTTTCACCATTGGCTACGATTTCGCTGACCTTTTCCTTTGCCTCGCGCAAAATCTCTGCGGAGCGTTTGGCTGCCAATTCCAGATCGTGCTTGGCCCGTTCCGCATCCGCCAAACCGTCTGCGATCCTCTTGCGGCGTTGATCAAGTGCGTTCATGATCGGGGGCCAGACGAACTTCATGCAGAACCACACGAACAGTGCGAACATGATCGTCTGAGCGAGAAGAGTTGCATTGATATTCATGCAAGCTACCTTTCTTGAATTATGCGTTGTCGCTTAGTGTGAATTAACTCACCACCGCAAACAGAACGTACAGCGCGATACCAACGGCGATCATCGGGACCGCGTCGACCAAGCCCATCACTATAAAAAACTGCGTGCGCAGCATGGGGATCAGTTCCGGTTGACGTGCCGCGCCTTCCAAAAAGCGGCCACCCAAAATACCGATACCGACGGCCGCGCCGAGTGCGCCGAGGCCCATCATCAAAGCTCCGGCGATGTACAGCAGTGCATTTGCCATTTCCATTTTGTATTTCTCCTGGTTGAAAAATTAAAGTTATAAAATCAAGATTGTCTAAATCGCTATTTTTAATGATGTTCCTGGTGTGCCATGTCCAGATAAACCACCGTTAGCGTCATGAAAATGAACGCCTGCAGGGTTACGATCAGAATATGGAAGATCGCCCAACCCAGCGACAGCAGGATCTGTGATCCATACAACGTAGCGTTGCCGATCGATGCGCCAGCCCAAGCGCCACCCATCAACGCGATAAGGATGAAGATCATTTCACCGGCATACATGTTGCCGAACAGACGCAGTGCCAAGGAAATCGGTTTGGCGATCAGGTTGACCCCTTCCAGCAGCAGATTGACCGGCATGCCCCACTTGCCGAACGGCTGCAGTGTCAACTCGCCAATGAATCCGCCCAGGCCTTTCATCTTGACGCTGTAGTAGAGCACCAGAATAAACACGCCTATCGCCATGCCGAACGTGGCATTCGGGTCAGTGGTCGGAACAACCTTGAAGAAAGGTACACCGATTGGATGCATCAACTGGGATATATAGTCTATCGGCAGCAGATCCATCAGGTTCATCGCAAAAACCCAAAAGAAAATGGTCAGCGCCAAAGGGCCTAGCATAATGTTTTTGCCGGAGAATGAGCCCCGCACGCTGCTGTCGATGAATTCGAATGCCCACTCGCAAAAATTCTGCAG
>JBARHM010000325.1:0-2429 GCA_049799235.1 Gallionella sp. | reverse complement strand
GCCTGACATTGGTCGTTTGCAGGTATGTCAGCATGGAAAACAATGCCCCCGTGCCGCAGACCGCGTTTGCCAGTGTGAACCAGTCGGCAAGATGGAACTCGCGAATCATGGAGAAGGGCTTTTGCAGTTTATGTATCATCATGGCCCCCAGGTTTTGTCTGGACACATTGTACTCATATCACCGCTAATAGCACTGACAGTCGAGTGGCGGCTATTCAGTGTTAATGGAGTGTTAATGGGGTCAGCTCAGAGCCCAATTGATTTTGTGAAAAGTATGGGACTCCGTCCCCATGTAATTGATGTAATTGTAAATTCAGAATTTACAGGTCTACAACTTGGCCTAGCTCAGGTACTGTTACCGTCCAGCCGTAGTCAGTTTGGAGGCGGTTAGCGAACACGAGTGCCGCACTTTCTTCCCCGTGCACCACGAACGTCTGGCGGGGTGGTCGCCGGAAACTTCCGGCCCATGCGAGCAGTGCTGCTTGGTCGGCGTGCGCCGAGAAACCGCCCAGGGTGTGAATCGAGGCGTGTACCGAAATCTTTTGTCCGAAGATGCTCACCTGTTTCGCACCATCAACTAACCGCCGCCCGAGTGTTCCCTGCGCCTGAAAACCGGTGATAAGTACACTGTTCTCGGCATGCCCAAGGTTATAGCGCAGATGGTGCTTGATGCGTCCAGCGTCGCACATGCCACTTGCAGAAATGATGATGGCGCCAGAACGAACCTGGTTGAGTGCGTTGGACTCCTCTGTGCTCTCGATGAAGTGCAGGCTAGATAGACCGCGCCCTGTCGCGAGCCAATTGGCCAGATGCTTCGCCTCCTCATCGAATAGTGCCATATGCTGCATGGTGACCTGAGTCACCGCTGTTGCCATCGGAGAATCTACGAAAATATCAAGGTCACGCAACCGCCCCTGACGTGTAAGTTCATTAAGATGGTAGATGATTTCCTGAGTGCGCCCGACCGCGAATGCCGGAACAATGACGTTGCCGTGTTTGACATCCAGTGTGTGCTTGATCACCTGTGCGAGTTCCTCAAGCGTAGTCGGCAGGTCCTTGTGCACGCGATTGCCATATGTGGACTCAATGAACAATACATCTGCATCCTCAATCGTTGTAGGGTCACGCAGAATCACCCGATCCGGTTGACCGAGATCACCTGAAATGACCAACTTTGTGTTCTTGTCGCCTTCCCTGATCCGGATTTCGAGAATCGCCGAACCGAGGATATGGCCGGCATCTCGAAAACAACATCGAACATCGGGGTGAGGCGTCAGCCACTCGTCATACGCAACCGGGCTTAGTTGTTTTAGGCTATCTTCAGCGTCCTGCAAGGTATAGAGAACTGACAGCGCCACTGAGGTGCGCTTGGAAGCCTTGCGGTGACGTGCCGCACGCCTGGCATCGGTCTCCTGAATGTGGGCGCTGTCGGGCAGCATGATACCAAGGAGTTCGGCCGTAGCCTTGGTAGTATAGATATTCCCAATGAAACCCTCTCGCGTAAGCCGAGGCAGTAGGCCGCTATGGTCAATATGAGCGTGCGTGAGCAGCACGAAGTCGAGGGAGTTTGGATCAAAACCAAAAGGCCTTCGGTTGCGTGTCGGTGCCTCGCGTCCACCCTGAAACATGCCGCAGTCCACCAAGAAACTAACAGCGCCCGTCTCGATCAGATAACACGAACCCGTGACCTCACGAGCTGCACCAAGAAAAGTGACTTTCATGATCTCTTACCTTTTGCTGTAAAAACCGACACCAGACAAGGAACCCGATTGCCACCCATACCTGACCGCGATAGAGGGACGGGAGCCCAATTGATTTTGTGAAAAGTATGGGGCGCCGTCCCCATGTAATTCACCTTCAACGAGTTGTGTTATGTCCCGCTCAGTGATGATAATCCTGCCGGGCAGGGGAAGAGAACCCCGGAAACCGTGATTTGGCATATGCCGAATGACAAAGGGCACAGCTTTCTATCAAGCGGGAATATTGGAAAGCTACAAGCTCGGGATCATGGGCTGCCGCGGCCACCCCAAGCCTTTCCGCTCTCTGATGAAACTCCGCATCAAGCTGCTTGAAATTCTCGGGAAGCGCTTGCTCCAATTCCTTTGCCTGTGCCGCAGTGAGCTTCTTTTCCATGATGTAGCTAGCCTTCATTTTCGTGCTGGATTCTTGAATTGACATCCAGTCCGCGGTCGCCAGAGACAAAGCTATGACCTGTACCCCTCCGGCGATTTCACGCATTTCTGCTCTAAGCAGATTTAGCAAATCCGGCGACAACTCGATACCTTGATGCGGGTCATGAGGCTCTGCCGCGTAGGTATGAACAGGAACCGCGGATAGACAGCCGATAACAATGATCGCTGCAAATAATTTGTTAGACATAGATTCACCCTATCGATTTGGATTGCAGCTATTAAAGGAAACTATTAAAG
>JBARHM010000324.1:0-15624 GCA_049799235.1 Gallionella sp. | reverse complement strand
GTTTGCGGCAGGGCGTGTATCCGAGAATATCGGCACCCTGATTGAAATCAATATCGCGGGTGTCGGCAATGCCGGCGTGGCCAATTTCAAGCTGCCGTTCGTGTTTGATGCCGGCAACATGAAACTCGGTGTGGTGCCATTCTCCGGCGATGCCGGGGCTGCTTACGGATTCGACCTGTTCGCGACCGGCTCCAATACGACCGGCCGCGTGATCGAGAATGCCGAAGGTTATTCAGCGGCCAAATACCTTGGCACCATCACCGAAGTTACGGGTGCGGCTGTTTATCTGGCGAACGATGATTTCCATATCAATTACACACCATGGGCTCAAAGCAACCAAACGGCTGCTGCGGGTGGTACTGCCACCAAGCTGGGCGGTAACTACATCCGAGCGGCATGGACACCTTCCGTGGCTGACTGGGATCTTGGCGTGGGCGTGCAAAACTGGAGCGGCAATTCTTTGAAGGGAATTGATTCTACGACTCTGGCAGGTGCTGGCGTCTCTCTGGATGCATCCGGAAATGCACTCACCCGTGATAGCGCCACCATACTTGATGCGCAAGCTCAAGGTGCAGTGGCAGACATGCCGCTGGGTGTCTACGCCAGCTATGGCAGCGCTTCCGGCCAAAATGCTGTTGACATCACTGCCGGTGCCGTCAACGTTTTCAACCCCGACGGCACAGAAACGAGATCGGCCTTCGGGATACTGGCTGATCTGGGTGTCATTCCCGAGACACTGGGTATTCAACTCGGCCTTATCCGTGCCAAGACAGGTACAGTTCACGCAACTGGTGGCAGCAACGAGACCGACAACGCCTATACCCTGGGTGCGCGCTTCAAGTTTCGCCAGAACGTGAATATGGGCCTGGCCTATACCAAGTTCTCCGGTACTGCCTATGAGGCAAGCGGCAGTAAGGACGCCAGCACACCGGGTAAAACTGGGGACAGCTTGCTGAACATCACTCTGATTGCCGGATTCTGATCTGGTCGCCGGACAGGGATTTTAAAACCGCGGGGAGCTCAGGCTCCCCGTTTTTTTTCGCCGTCATGTTTCATTGACAGGGAAGGACAACTCGGGATGCCCGCGCAATATGTTGCTGCGCACCACCCCTTCCGCAAGCAATCAGATGGTTTTCAATGCCGCCAGCGCCGCGTCGTAATTCGGTTCATTCTTGATGTCGCTGACCAACTCGGTGTAGCGCACAACGTTGTTGCCGTCCAGCACGATCACCGCGCGCGCGGTCAGTCCGGCCAGTTTGCCGTCGGCGATCGTGACACCATAGTCGCGCATGAATTCGCGGCCGCGCATCGTGGAAAGATTATCCACATTGTCCAGCCCTTCGCTGCTGCAGAAGCGCGCCATTGCGAACGGCAGGTCGGCGGAGATGTTGATCACGACGGTGTTGGCCAAGCCGGAGGATTCCTTGTTGAAACGGCGCGCAGATTTCTGGCAGGTGGGTGTATCCAGGCTGGGGACGATGTTCAGCACTTTGCGTTTGTTTCCGTAGCTGCCCAGCGTGATGTCCTCGAGGTCCTTGTTCACCAGCGAGAAGGAAGGCGCGGACTTGCCCACCTGCGGAAAATCTCCGTACAGTTTTACCGGGGTGCCGGCAAGAGCAGTGGTTTGTTTGGTCTTTGTTGTCATGTTGTTCTCCTTGGGATAAATGCGCGACGCAATATCGTGCTTCGTTAAAATTCCCGGTATTGCAACTTTGTGGTACGCGAATTTTTTCGCGGCCTGAGATGATACTCTTACCGTGCGGAGCCGCAAGAATGGTTGATATTTCGATGCTGGTATCACGGGCTCAAGCATCGTGACCGATCTGACATATTTAGTGGCATACAGTCCAATAAAATCTCTGATCCAACATGTTATTGATCATTAAACGCACTGCAAATATCAGATGCACAGAGAAATAACCCATGCTGAATAGTCACCAAAGCCGCCAACTCCTGCGACTACGCTGGACAGCCTTCGTCATTGTCGGCTTGGCATATGTGTTGTCATTCTTTCATCGCTTTGCTCCGGCGGCAATCTCGTCAGACCTGCAGCAAACCTTCCAGGCCAGCGCCACGGCACTGGGTGGATTGGCGGCGACCTATTTTTATGTGTACACGGCGATGCAGATTCCCACCGGCATCCTGGTGGACACACTGGGACCACGCCGCGTGGTCACAATGGGTGGCGTGATCGCCGGCATCGGTTCGGTGCTGTTCGGCATTGCCGATACGCTCACCGCTGCATCGGTCGGCCGGTTGCTGGTCGGGCTGGGCGTGTCGGTCACTTTCATCGCTATGCTCAAGCTCAACGCCGCATGGGTCCATGACCGGCATTTCGCCACGATGACGGGTGCCACCATCCTGCTCGGCAATGCCGGTTCATTGCTTGCCGCCGCACCGCTGGCCTGGGCTTTGACCTATGTTTCATGGCGCACGGCTTTCGTTGCTATTGGCGTGTTCTCTTTGTTGCTTGCCGTGCTGGCCTGGTTGCTGGTGCGCGATAATCCGGGCAAAGCCGGCTTGCCGAGCATGCGCGAAATGGATGGCAAAGCGGCTCATCCACCACACAGCGGGCATTGGTATGACGGGTTGATGATCGTGTTGAAGAATCGCACCACCTGGCCGGGTCTGTGGGTAAACATGGGCTTGGCGGGTTCGCTATTTGCCTTCGGAGGTTTGTGGGCGGTGCCGTTCCTGCGCGATGTATACGGCATGGACAGGGCCGCCGCGGCCAATCACACCACCCTGCTGCTGGCGGGGTTTGCCATCGGGGCATTCTTCGTCGGCAGGATTTCCGATCGTATCAGACGACGCAAGCCGGTGATGATCACCGGGGCGTTTGCGTATTGCCTGTGCTGGTTGCCGATGTTGTCCGGTGCGCCTATCAGCGGCGTGATCGGTTACACACTGTTTCTGGTGATGGGTCTGTGCGCACCGAGCTTCACCCTGAGTTGGGCGTGCGCCAAGGAGGTGAATCCCCCTGCGCTTTCCGGCATGGCAACCAGTGTGGTGAATGTCGGTGCCTTCCTCGGCACGGCGATCATGCAACCGCTGGTTGGATGGGCCATCGACCACTCGCATTCCGGGCAAGGCGATACTCCGCTTGGCATCAGCGACTATCGGGCCGGACTCAGTATCCTGATGGGATTTGCTTTGATGGGATTGATCGCGACGCTGTTCATCCGTGAGACCTATTGCAGATACGCAGATACCCGACAAGTCGATTAGCCGGTCCCGACCGACTTGTAGAAAGCACAACTTATCGAGGCGGTGAACAACGGCGATCTGGAGCGCTTGTCGCCACTGGCATGCTTCAACATACCTCTCAAAATGCGCTCATCAATGAGATGATTGGACGACTTGCGGAATCCGTGGGTGAAGGCCTGTCGTAGTTTGACCGACTGAACCGCGGTGGTGCAGGCCGGTTGGTGGAGATGCTGGAGCACATGGAGTCTACGGGTGTGACGGTACGCTCACTCCAGTTCCTGTTGAGTGTAAGCAGGCAGATGCAGGATAAATGCGCGGCGCAACACTCATAGCAGTTGATCGTGATCAAGCCATTAAATGGCGGCAGGAAACAAATCCTGCCGCCGTCTTGCTTGTTGCTGCAGTTGGTGAAAACAAAAAATACTGGCGGAACTCACGACTGACGATAAAGCCGAGCCAGCCCGGCAATCAAATCTTCTTCCGGCAGGAGAATTTCATCCGTTGCACAAGGTTTCCGCTCATCGACGGTGAATTTCAGTATGTCAATTATACAGAAGGGTAATCGCTGGTAGACCAAAATTTCAGGTGTCAGCATATTTTCAGAAATTCAGAGTACCTATATGCATAGCACGACTCGCGTTTAACGATCAAAGGTCACACTCAAGGCGCCAACTGAAGCTGGCTTTTGTGACCTGACAGGTATAGTCGCAAGCATGTCACTACGAATAACACATCATTATTTCTGGTATTCTTCATACTGAAATTTGTTTGATATGAGCGGCAGCGTACAGTTTGAAAAGGTTGGCGTGAAGGAAAAGCAAAAACTGAGAATGATTCATAACATGGCACGCTCCGGGAGCACCCTCATGTGCAAATGCCTCGGATGCATGGAGGGTGTCGTGCTGCTGAGCGAACTTCATCCGCACGGGTGGAAATTTTTTAATCCCATCAACCAGGCAATTGAATGGTTTGGTTTGCTGACACAAGCCGACATCGCCGACCTGCAAAAGAAAGACAGCATAACTTACTCACGGGTAATCGAGCTTATCGAGCAACGCTGCAGAGCGCGCGGTCAAGTTCTGGTTTTACGTGACTGGGCGCATCTCGATTTTACCGGTTTGCCGTTTGTTGCCGCCCCGTCTTATCGCCCATTGCTCTATTACGAACTGGCGCAAAGTTTCGACATCATTCGAATATCGACCACACGCGATCCCGTTACCCAATGGCAGAGTCTGATCCAGTTGGACGCGATGCACGAGCCTCTGAGAACCGGGGCTTTCGGCCTCGATAAATTCCTTCTCGGCTACCGGAAATATGCCGAACTGTGTGTGGAAACCGGCTTCGTTCGCTATGAAGATTTTCTTCTGAATCCGGATATGGAAATGCGCAAACTTTGCGATCACCTGCAAATCAAATTCGATCCCGATTTCATCGGTAAATGGCCAAACTACAAGACGATAACCGGGGATATCCCCAACCCGAACAGGCCGAACAAAATCAAAATGCCCTACGACTCGAACAAAATACTGCTTCCACCCAAGCGGCCTGTTGAGCCGAGCCTGAAGAATAAATTTCTGGCCAACCCCGATTATCACCGTGCGTGTGAGTTACTCGGATACAGCCTCCTGGAAATATAGGGCTGGGCCGCTTGTCCCTCGTCAAGCCAGGCGCAAGTTTATCTCCCCGAAATAGTGGTGATTTTGCGCGCTGAGTACAGTAGTGCGAAAGCGTTGAATCCGAGATAAACGAGATAGCTGGCCAGATAGAGCATCGCTGACCGTTCCAGTGTCATCCCGTCGGCAAACAGACATAGCAACATCACATAAAGGGGGAGAGAAAACACTTCGCCAGCCATGATCAGCCGTGTGCGGTGCGCGGAAAACAGTCCGAACAGGAACAACCAGGAGGCGATGCGTATCCAGCTGCCCAGCATGAACAGCGCGGCTGTCCCATCGCTGACCGAAAAGCGCGTGTCGTACAATGTTGCCAGCATGGCGCGCTGATTCAAGTATATCAGCAACAGCAGACACGCTGCAGGAATCAGCACGGTCATTCCAGCACGCATCATTTCTTGCTTGAATTGCGCCGAGCCATGTGTCGCGCTGAAGCGCGGCAGGTAGACCAGCGACAGCACACCTGCTGCCGTGGCAGTAACCCATTCGGTGGAACGCCAAAGTGCCTGCAGGAATCCCACATCGCTCCACGAAAGCGAGTCTGCCAAAGTGCCGCGTATCAGCAACATCGACACCGGACTCATGATACCGATGGCCAAACCGACCGGAACGAAATTCACCAGTTTGTGTAAATACTGTGTTTCGTCTGCCTGCCCGTCCCCCGCCCGTGACAGCTTGCTCCCGGTCAATTTACCCAGGTAGCGCCAGATCATGCTGCCAATGATAAGCAGCACGAAGCACTGCACCAGCATCAAGCCGCGCAGGGGCATCCCGAGCCATGCGCCCGCCGCCACCATCAACAAGACCGTGCTGGTCAGCAGCGCCAATCCCAGCATGCGCTGCTGCTGGTGCTTGCCCAGCCAATAGGCGTTGAACGTGGCGGGAATGACCGCAATACAGCCCGCCAAAGCGGCCAGCATGAACAGCTCCGATTTGATCTCACCCCTGACCCAGGACACAACCATCAGCACAACCAGCGCCACCGCCAGCGAAGTGCCCAAGCCCAGCTTGAGTGCTGCGCTCAGCAGGCTGCGCTCGTCGCGCAACGAGCGCAGCTGTGTGATCAACACCGTCAACCCTTGCAATACTCCCGCCAGCGCAACCGCACTGACCAATTCCACAACCGATTGCAGTTGCGCCCAATGAGCGACCACGGTCGGGTCGCCGGCAATCGCCAGTACCTTGTCCAAACCTGCCCGCCCGAGAAGATCGATCAGAATGATGCCGAACGCAGCCAATACGCTTTGAACGGAAGTCAATGCAGCCTCGTTGTTTGTGCAAGCACCCGCGTTATATTTCCAGACATGCTATTTTTCCGGCTGGAATAAAAAGGCCAGCTTAGCGCTGGCCTTTTTATTCCCCCTTGTTTTTCCACTACAGTGTTTGCGCTTTCCCGCTCGAATCGATCTGCTTGCCACGATGCAGCAACGGCATCGCTTCGAAGTATTCCTGGCGAGTCACCTTGCCATCATGATTGGCATCCACTTGATCAAAGTAAACGGTCAGCATCGGCATCCCATTGGCTTCTGCCTTGTTCAACCCGCCATCATGGTTGGCATCGGCGGCCTTGAAGCGTTGATCAAGGTGTGTCGTTCCGTCGCTGCTCCCCATTTGCTGCCCGCTCGCGGCCAGCATTTCTTCAGGCGTGATCTTGCCATCCTTGTTGGCATCCATTTCCTTGAAATGCTTTGCATTATGCTTGGCATAATAGGCGTTGAACTCGGATTTTGAGATCGTCCCATCTCCGTTGGTATCCACGGTCTTGAACATGATCCCTTGCTGTTGTGACGCATTCGATTGGTTATGCATCGGCGAATCGCACTTCTCGCCATCGGCATGCGCCAAACCGGCGCTCAACACGAAACTTGAAACAGCAACGAAGTACCTGGTGATTTTTTTCATGATTTTTCCTTTATGCAAATTTGAAAACTGGAATCGCGCAAATAACTGGATACAACTCTACCATGCTGATGATTGCATGCGAAGTGAAGCAATAACGCCAGCAGGGTTAATAAGTATGGATCTAGTGGCTGGCATCCCCTGGATCGACTATCCTGAACTGGCCGAGTAAAGACAGGTTGTCCGGCAGGAAGGTCAAGCCAGCAGGGACAGCTGCAACAAAAAAACCTCTTCACAATACTCATGACGCAACTGGCGCGTGATCCCTGAGCATGGCGGTACGCGTATCGGGAGTCTCCAGGCTGATGCGGCCCAGCTTGCCGGAACGAAATTCGGTCAGAAATATCATCGCCGCTTTTTCCAGGTCTAGTCCACGCTCTTTGCCTTTGAGCAGACAGCCGCGCCTCTTGGCGATGACTTCGATCACGCCCACACCGTCCAGCCCATTCACTTCAAGCCCATAGCGCTCGGCAAGTCTCCCGGGATAGCAAGCCAGGATTGTGGAGGCAAGAAATGTGCCGACCTCTTCGTCGATGACGGCATTGCGCCCTATCGCATGGATGGCGGCGAGCATCAGGCCGTCAATGTGATGTTCCATCTTCGGCCACATCAGGCCGGGTGAATCGGTCAGCGTCATGCGCTCGTTGAGCTGGTGGCGCTGCTGCGATTTGGTCACGGCCGGTTCGTCGCCGACATTTGCGACGCGGCGTTTGAGCAGCATGTTCATCAGCGTGGATTTGCCGACATTGGGGATGCCCATGATCATCATGCGCAGCGGTTTATGGGTGCTGTCGCGATGCGGGGCAAGCGGTTGGCACAGTTTGGGCACTCTGGCCACTTCGCTGGCACTCTTACAACTCAGCGCCACCGCCTTGACACCCTCCTGGCGGTTGTAAAAATCCAGCCAAGCCTGGGTGGCGGCGGGATCGGCAAGATCGGCCTTGTTAAGGATCTTCAGGCAAGGGCGCTGGCGGTGCTCGCGCAATTCCCTGATCATCGGATTGCAACTCGCTTCCGGGGCGCGCGCATCGACCACTTCGATCACGACATCGATGAATTCCATCGTTTCGGCCGCTTTTCTGCGCGCCGAGGTCATGTGACCGGGAAACCACTGTATGGACATTTGCCGGGGCAATCTGATTAAAAATGAATCTTACACTGCGCTGCTTGTCGAAAGAATGTTCGGGTGTATTTAATTCATGGCAGGATGCTCTCATGTTTTTGAAATATAGCACCGCACGGTTCGCTTGGGCCTCGGTTGCGGCATTCCAAACAGAGTACCCATGTTCGTAACGTCAACCAAACCAAAATTGCAATGTTGTATTTTCATATTTCAGCGCAGGGATCAAGGCTCACAACCCCAGAAAATTCCCCGGACTGAACAAATCAGGAGATACCGATGTTTCAATTGTCCAGAATCGCCGCTGCTTGTTCCGTCTTGTTTTTCATATGCAGCCTGACCGTTTCCGCACAAGAGGACGAACTGAAGGGGGCGAGTCCCTTGCGCCTGAGTTACGCCGAAGGAGATGTCTCGTTCTGGCGCGTCGGCGCAGCGGACTGGATGACTGCACAACCAAACACTCCTCTCGCCGTCGGAGATTCGCTTTATATCGGCAGCGAAGGCGACCTTGAACTCCAGATGGGAAGCCGTGCCTTCGTCCGTGCCGACGATGAAACACAATTCAGCCTCATCAACCAAACACCCGATTTCATCCAGTTCAAAGTCACTTCCGGCCGTGTGTCCTTCGACCTGCGCGCGCTTCCCCCCGGTTATTCCGTGGAGGTGGATACGCCCAATGCGGTGTTCACCATCGATCATGTCGGGTATTACCGGGTGGATGTGAATGGGGACGTGCACTTCATAACGCGTCGCGGCGGCATGGCCATGGTGGTTCCTGCCGGCGGACATGCCATGAGCATTCATCCCTCCGAGGAAATCGTGGTCCAGGGCACCACCGTGGCCAAGGCGGAAACTTACGTGGTACCCGACGTCGACCAATGGGACAGGTGGAACTACGACCGTACCGACGGGCAGATCGACACGGTCAGTGAGCGCTATCTTCCTTACGGCGTCTCCGGCGCTTCTGATCTGGACCACTATGGCTACTGGCGTGTGGTACCGGAATACGGGCCGGTCTGGGTGCCTGGTTCAGTCCCACCCGGATGGGTTCCCTACAGCGCCGGTAGCTGGGTATGGGATCCTTACTATCAGTGGACATGGATCGATGAAGCGCCGTGGGGCTGGACACCATTCCATTATGGGCGCTGGGTTTATCTGAGCGGCTACTGGGCGTGGACTCCGGGTCCGGTGATCAGACAGCCGGTGTACGCTCCCGCTCTGGTAGCGTTTTTCAATATCGGACCCAATGTGCCTGTAGGCATCAGCAGCCCGGGAGTGGGTTGGGTAGCGCTCGGTTGGGGCGAACCCCTGAACCCTTGGTGGGGCCGGCCGAGTTTCGTCGGCAGGCCTTGGTGGGGAGGATGGGGAGGCCCGCGGATCGTGAAAAACGAGTATCACAACACCCGTGTGAACAACTCCATCGTAGCCACATCCCGCGAGCATTTTGGCAATGGCCGCGTATATGATGCGCCAGTGCATGTGACGCGATCTCGGGAACTGGAACATGTCCGTGGTCCCCTGCCGGTGAAACCCGGACCTGCAAGTCTGGTGGGAGGTGCCCGCAAGGGTATTCGCCCACCTGAAAGCATGCTGACACGGCAGGTGGTGGGTACGCGCCCACCCCGCGAATCCAAACTGCCATGGAGCGCCGAGACATCCAGGCGAGAAGCCAAGACAGTACCCGCGCAACGCTACGTAGCAGTACCCAAACGCCCATCCAACGATCTGCCGCGCCCGGAATTCGGGTCTCAAACCGGAGCGGAACGCCCTCGTGCTCCACTTCCGCCACGCTTCGAGGATAGACGGCGCGCAACTGAACCTGCCGTCACCGGCAATGTGTCTCGGGAACGGGCCGGAACTGTTCAGGCACGACCCAAAGCATCCCGCTCCATCCCATTTGGATCACCAGCCATGCCTGGTGAAGCGACCCCGCAGCGCGTAATCCCTGAGGAATCGCAGCAGCAGCGTGCAGATCTGCCCGGCAAACCGGCCAACCGCGTATACCGGAATAAAGGTCAAGATGAAGAGAAAGGCAAGCAGCAGCGCTCTGAGCAGAAACCGGATACCTTTAATGATCCCAGGCAAGGCCGGAAGCGTGAGTGAATTTATGTGAGGAACTCAAACTGCAAGGCAAGCGCCTGCATTCACATCGCCGGCCACTGCGTTTAGGGCGGATGACAACCCATGCAGCAATTGGCTTTTCTGCTGCGTTTCCGAAATAATGAAAAACAGGTCTTCTGCAGCATTGCTGATGCCACCTGGTGCTTGTTCCTGTTCTTACATCATATGCACCGCTTCTTGAGTCAACCCATGCAACTGGGCGCTAACCGGTCTGCCGCGCCAGACCATGGTGTTGAAAAATTAAAAGGCGCGCCATTTGCACTTAAAAGTTCAGCCGCATAAGATGCAATCATGAGCCACTTGCTCCCTCTTTCCAGAGTTGCGAAACTGATAGGCATATCACGCCATGCCCTTCAGGAAATGATACGCGGCGGTACTTTGGATACCTTCGACGGAATGGTTGAACTGGAAGAGATGCTGCGCGCCTTTCCTGATGCGAAGTTGAATGATGATACAGAATTCCGCCGCATCACCGAGATCAAGGAAAAGGCATTTGGCAAGCGTGTGTTCGAACGCGCCTTGCCGGACAAGGAAGTGCTGGCGGCGCGTCTATTCGAGCTGGGTAAAGAATATGCCGCCACCAAAGCGTTGTTGATGCATTACAGCCAGGTATTGTCGTGGCTGGATGGGAAGATCGACGAGATCGAGGAAGACCAGAGCGCGGAGACACGCCATGCGCTTCATACTGTGCGCGCGTTCATCGTGCGTCATTTGGCCGAAATGCCTCCCAATGCTGCAAAAGCACAGGCGGTGATCGCGCAGGAAAGGATACTGAAAATCATGTCAGCCCATGTCACCATCCAGCCCAGCGGCCATGAATTTTTCGTTGAGAGCAACGACACACTGCTGGAGGCCGCACTGCGTGCCGGGGTTTCGCTCAATTACGGGTGCAGCAACGGAAACTGTGGTGAGTGCCGGGCGCGTTTGATCTCCGGCGAAGTCAAAAAAGTCTATGCACATGATTATGTGTTGAGGCAGGATGAAAAAGATTCAGGCGTCTTCCTGCTGTGTTCCTGCGTGGCAGTAAACGATGTAGTGATCGAGGCCAATGTGGCCGGTACGCATGACATTCAGGAGCAACATCTGGAGGCCAAGGTCAAGTCAGTGGAAGTTTTCAACCCGGATGTCGCTGCATTGCATTTGTTGACCCCTCGCAGCCAGCGCCTGCGTTTCCTTGCCGGACAGTCGCTCCAGTTGTCGGTGAATGGCGTCAGCGGGATCTATGCGATTGCGAGTTGTCCATGCGAGGACAGGCATATCGAAATCCAGATATCGCGCAATGCTGACGATGCTTTTTCGGAACATCTGTTCAGCAACTTAAAAGCGAATGACCTTGTCGACGTGCAAGGGCCTTACGGCGAATTCGTGCTGGAAGACGCTTCCACACGCCCGGTCATCTTTGTTGCGTTCGGTGCGGGCTTCGCTCCGATCAAAAGTCTGATCCAGCATTCCATGTCGCTTGATCTGGCCGAGGCTATAAATCTTCACTGGCTGGCGGATCAGGCGGGGCACTACCAGAACAATCTTTGCCGATCCTGGGCTGATGCGCTGGATAATTTCAGCTACATTCCGCATGAACAATCTAGTACTGTGGAAACGGTGGTGGCCGATATCGTTGCAACTTATCCCGAACTTCATCGTTTTGACGTCTACGCAGCAGGTAAAACGGAACAACTGCAAATCGCCAAGCGCATGTTCATCGAGCAGGGATTGCCGGAACAGCAATGGCGAGCTGGCGTAATCGATGCATGAATCACCTTGATGGCTGAAGAATACTGATAAATTGCTGCTGTAGAAGTCTATCAGCGGCATAATCAACTTGAAGTCTTGCTTTGACCAGTTAACGTTGGCATTCTGGGTTTGTCTACTTACAGGAGAGTTTCATGTCATTGCTTACTCTGGATTCCCTGGTATCTTACTGGTCGATACCGATCGTCGAAGCCAACATCCTGGTCTTCTTCAATCTCCTCGGTGCGCTGCTATTGGGTTTGCTGGTCGGCTACGAGCGTTCATACCATGGCCGGGCGGCGGGCATGCGCACCTACGGACTGGTATGCCTGGCTTCCGCCGCGCTGACCGTGATCGTCGGCCATCCTGAGTTGTGGTTCGGCGGACATAGTCAGATGATGGCTTACCCGGATGTGACCCGGGTGATACAGGGCATCGTCACCGGCATCGGCTTTCTGTGTGCCGGCGTGATCATCAAGGAAGGATTCTCCATCAGCGGCCTGACCACGGCAGCTTCCATCTGGACGGCGTCGGCGATCGGCGTGCTGGTAGGCATCAGTTTTTACTTTGCTGCCATCATGCTGTCCGTTATTTCGGCCAGCGTGATGATGTGGATTTCAAAACTTGAGGCGTGGCTGCCTTCCCGACTCGCGATCGCTGTTGCATTGACCTTCCGGAAGGGGTTCGAACCCAGTGAAAAATTGGTGTCTGATGCGATTCGTGAATACGGCTACAAGATCGCCGGGGGCTCGCTGGTTATCAGTACCAGCGAAGCTGGAGAGGTGTGGCAATTTGCCGCTTTCGCGGTGCGGAATGATACCAGCTATTCGATTCCAGCCATTTCGCGGGAGTTGTCCAAAATCAACGGTGTGGAAAAATTCCAGCTTTCGTTTGCCCGAAACTGATCGCATTGAAAGCCGGCCGGCACCGATGCAGCAAGCATGATGGAACCGGATGGCGGTGAAGAAAGTCAGTTTTCGTCTTTGGGCTTGCGTTGGGCAGGGGTGCCGTGACGGGGAAGCTGCTTATTGTCGGGTAACCAAGTAACCAGAAAAATATCGAACGGCGCCGGTTTGCCTTTGGGCCCGGCACGCACAAGTTTACTTGTCTTCTCCTGCAGATCGGGCGGCAGAATATCTACCACAGCTTGTGTCACCATGATCTGACTTGTCCTGGTGGTTGCGGATACCCGTGCTGCCAAGTTTACGGTATCACCATACACGTCGCCGGAATCGCGTATCACTTCACCATAATGAAAACCGATGCGTATGTGCATCGGGTCGGCATCCTGATATCTGGCCTTCTCCACCGCACTCTGCATTGCGCAGGAAGCATGAAAAGCCAGTTCGGCTGTCGGAAAGATACACATGACTTCATCGCCGACGGTTTTTATCAGGGTGCCCTGATAGTCGGGAAGCACCCCGGTCATGATCCTTATACATTGCGCTATCGACCGTTGTGCCTGCTTGTCGCCCAGTCTTTCGTATAGATCCGAACTACCGGAAATATCGGCAAACAAAACTGCCAGTGTTTCTTGATTTCCTGACATTTGGCGTCCCGGTGTGTTGCGAACCGGGGGATTGTAATCCATTAACCATGCAAAGTGTTCAAGGGTTCTCCACCGGTAAAATGAGGTATTGTGATCATCTGCCAGCCGGGCGGAGGCCACCATGCAGTATCTGCGGTTCGATCTCTATCATTCTGGCAGTGCTGGTCAACATGATGTGGCCCTCCTGTATCGAGTACTGTAACTGCATGGTGCGTCCGGTCAGTGCGGCAAGGGCCTGTGTGGTTTCGCCCGACAATCTGAGCACAGTGAGGTTGTGCTGTCGTTGCAGTTTGCCGCGATTCTCGTTCCACCAGATATCGGCTGCCCGTCCATAGCTCAGCACCACTACCTCGCCGGCGCGTCCGCAGGCCTTGCGGACGACGCGCTCGTCCGGCAATCCGACCTCTATCCAGCGCTTGATTGCGCCGGTAAGGTCCTTATGCCACAGGTCGGGTTCCTCATCGCTGCTGATGCCCTTGCCGAAAATCAATCCATCGTCAGCGAACATTGCAAAGGCCAGCAGCCGCACCATCATGCGCTCATCGGTCTCGGAAGGGTGCCGCGCGAGCGTCAGGGCATGGTCAGCATAATAGTGCCGGTCCATATCGGCGATCCGTAGAACGGCTTTGAAAACAGTTGCTTTAATGGCCATTTGATAGCGCTTGGGACTGATATCTTTCAGCCGTGCATTCTATGCGACTTGTCCAGGTTGCGCCGGATGGCATTGCGCCAACGTTCCGACTATAATCCGCCCCCATACGGACTTATTGTTGGAATATCAGGATGCAGTTATTTACCTTTGGTATCAACCATCAAACCGCGCCTTTGGAAGTGCGCGAACAGGTCGCGTTCAACGCGGACGGGATGGATAACGCCCTGCGCGATCTGGTCGAAAACGGTGCGGCGAAAGAAGCGGCGATCCTTTCCACCTGCAACCGCATGGAGCTGTATTGCAATTCAGAGAATCCTGAGAACGCCATCGACTGGCTGGCGCGATATCACCATCTGCCGCGAAAGGACATCGACCCTTATCTCTACACCCTGCCGCGAGAGCAGGCGGTCAAGCATTCATTCCGCGTGGCAAGCGGGCTGGATTCGATGGTGCTGGGCGAGCCTCAGATCCTCGGGCAGATGAAACAGGCGGTGCGGCAAGCCGAGCAGGCCGGCACACTGGGTTTCCTGCTGCACAAATTGTTCCAGCGCACCTTCTCGGTCGCCAAGGATGTGCGCACGCAGACCGAGATCGGCGCGAACCTGGTTTCGATGGCCGCAGCCGCTGTTCGACTTGCCGAGCGGATTTTCCCCAGCATCTCCGAACAGCGTGTGTTGTTTATCGGCGCCGGAGAGATGATAGAACTCAACGCGGTGCATTTCGCGGCGCGCTCGCCAAAACACATCACCGTTGCCAACCGCACCATCGAGCGCGCACAGGTGCTGGCACGGCGTATCAATGGCCATGCGATCACACTGACCGATCTGCCGGAACAACTTGCACAACACGACATCATCGTCACCTGTACCGCCAGCCCCTTGCCCATCCTGGGCAAGGGCATGGTGGAGCGTGCGCTCAAAGCGCGCAAGCATCGGCCTTTGTTCATCGTCGACCTGGCTGTGCCGCGCGACGTGGAAGCAGAAGTCGCAGAGCTGAATGATGTATTCCTGTATAGCGTGGATGATATCGCAGAAGTGGTTAAGGACGGTTTGGACGCCCGACAGGGTGCAGTAAAAGAAGCTGAAGTCATTATCGAATCCAGTGTTTCTGAATTCATCCATTGGATGGAATCGCGCGAAGTTGTGCCGGTAATTCGTGCTTTGCGCGATCATGCCGAACGCAACCGTCGTCACGAACTGGAAAAGGCTTTGCGTTTGCTTGCAAAGGGCGATGACCCCGAAAAGGTACTTGAAGCCATGAGCAGCGGCCTGACCAACAAATTCCTGCACGCACCCACCCATGCGCTGAACCAGGTGCATAGCGGCGACCGCGAAGCTTTTCTGGAAGTGATACATCGTCTTTATCACATTCAATCCGACGAATAAGCAATTGGCAGTCCGAAAAACTTTTGATGGAACTACTAGCCACTCGACTAAGCGAGCAAACAACGCTCGCAGAGTCGCTGGTTATGGCCGGGCACCCGAATGAATCCCAGCATCGCCGCCAAGCTCGCTCAACTGAGCGAGCGTTTGCTTGAAGTCAATCAACTCCTGAGCACCGAAGAAGCCACCCGGAACATGGATACGTTCCGCAAGCTGAACCGCGAACGTGCCGAGCTCGAACCGGTGGTGGAGCTGTATCACGCATACCAGGCCTGTCAGGCCGACATCGCCAC
>JBARHM010000323.1:0-7588 GCA_049799235.1 Gallionella sp. | reverse complement strand
AACACTTCCTTGTTCTGGTCTGGCGGGGCGGCTGGAACTGCCGGAACAGGATTGATGGCAACGATTGCTGACGCCACTGGCTGTGTTGAGACAGGACTATTCTCCGCTTCGGCGGAGAGCACTGATGCTTCGGTTTTTCCTGGTGCATTGTTGCTGTGCATTAAGGCGGATGACCCTTGGTCGTGGGTGCCAACGCTTACCAGTTGATTGATCATAACCAATTTTGTTTGCGCGGAGGTGCTGCGATCATCCAGTTGCAACGCGCGGTCATAAGCCTGGCTGGCCATCTTGGCGTAGATGTCGCCGAAATTTTCGTGCGCAGTAGCATAGCTGGGGTGGGTCCGTATCGCCATTTCCAGCGCCAGTTTGGCCTTTTCATATTGTCCCTGGCTGGCATAGAGCACGGCGAGGTTGTTATAGGGCTCCGGGAGTTCCGGATAGTCTTCGGTCAAAGCCGAGAATATCTTGATGGCTTCCGTGGTCTTGCCTTGCTCGGTGAAGATCAGACCCTTCAGGAAGCGTGCCTGTGAGTCCTTCGGTTTATTGGCAAGATAGTCATTCACTTTGACCAGAGCCTGGCTTTGCTGACCTTCCTTGAATAGCCGGTTCGCATCCTGGAAATCGTCGGCATATGCGATCTGGCTGACGCATAACATCATAAGCAAACACTTGGCAACCTTTTTGGGGTTGCCAAGTATGATGGCTAGTGGCTCCATCAGTCGTTTTATCAGCCCGCAAATGCGCGGCATGACAAGGTGATAAAGACGGTAAAATATTTTCAAGGTGGCCCAGTCCCGAAATAGTGCGCTTAAGGCGCCCATATTTGCTTGGATAGCGGGCGATTCTACCAAATAACCCAAGCATTTTCATCGTTTATCTCTGTCTGAGTTACAGCACGTTTTCGAGTAAAATCCGCACCATTCCAAATTCTTACGAGTTCATCAAGAGACAAGTGATGAGTAGTGCTTCCGATCCAGTCGTATCCAATTTTATCCGCAGCATCATCGATGCCGATCTGGCAAGCGGCAAACACAGCAGCATCGTCACGCGCTTTCCTCCTGAACCGAACGGCTACCTGCATGTCGGCCACGCCAAATCCATCTGCCTGAATTTCGGTCTTGCACAGGATTACCAGGGCAAATGCAATCTGCGTTTCGACGATACCAATCCGGAAAGGGAAAGCGAGGAATATGCGCAATCCATACAGGACGATGTGCGCTGGCTGGGTTTCCAGTGGCATGGCGAAGTACGCTGTGCGTCAGATTATTTCGAGCAGTTGTACCACTTTGCAGTTGAGCTGATCGGAAAAGGCTTGGCTTATGTTGATGAACTGACCCCGGAGCAAATACGCGAGTATCGAGGCACGTTGACCCAGGCAGGAAGAAACAGCCCGAGTCGTGACAAAAGTATTGAAGTTAACCTTCGCGAGTTCCAACTGATGAAGGACGGCAAATACGAAGACGGCAGCAGGGTGCTGCGCGCCAAGATCGACATGGCCTCGCCTAACATCAACATGCGCGATCCGGTGATTTACCGAATTCGCCGTGCGCATCATATCCGCACCGGTGACAAGTGGTGCATCTATCCGATGTATGACTATACCCATTGCATTTCCGACGCGCTGGAAGGGATCACGCATTCGCTTTGCACGCTGGAATTCGAAGACCACCGGCCTCTCTACGATTGGGTGCTGGATAACATCACGATCCCCTGCCACCCGCGCCAGTATGAATTCTCCCGGCTGGAGTTGCATTACACGATTACCAGCAAGCGCAAGCTGTTGCAATTGGTGAACGAGAAACATGTGGGCGGCTGGGATGATCCCCGTATGCCCACCATCACCGGTATGCGCAGACGCGGTTACACGCCGGAAGGCATCCGTGAATTCGCCAGGCGTATCGGTGTGTCCAAGAGCGAGAATATCGTGGACATGGCTGTGCTGGAAAGCGCGATTCGCGACGACCTTGAGGACAAGGTTGCACGCGTGATGGCGGTAGTGAATCCGCTCAAGGTGACGATCACCAATGGGGATGGCGCGCAATCTCGCGAGGCGGACTTTCACCCCAATCAGGCCGAGTTCGGTAAACGGCTGGTGCCATTCGGCAAAGAGCTATATATCGAGACCGACGATTTTGCCGAGATCCCGCCATCCGGCTGGAAACGCCTTACCGTCGGAGGCGAAGTGCGTTTGCGTCACAGCTACGTGATACGCTGCGACGAGGTGATCAAGGACGTGAAGGGAAAAATCGTTGAATTGCGCTGCAGTATTGACCACGACACGCTGGGCAAGAACCCGGCAGGGCGTAAGGTGAAAGGAGTGATCCACTGGCTGTCATGCGCGAGCGCGTTACCCGCAGAAGTACGCATGTACGACCGATTATTTACCGTACCCGAGCCGGACGCAGATAAAGGAGTGGATTTCTGTACCTACCTGAACCCTGCCTCGCTCATTCTGGTTCAAGGGTGGGTCGAGGCATGTGTCAAGGACGCGGCACCCGAAACTCGATTCCAGTTCGAGCGCCTTGGCTATTTCTGTGCGGATCGCCACGATCACAGACCGGGAAGCAAACTGGTGTTTAATCGGACGGTTACGCTGAAAGATTCCTGGCTGAAGGAAATAAGATAGGGTCGTTTTATCGGGAAAGTCGATTCTAAGAGACAGCAGTGAATGAGGCGCATGAGAGAATCATGCGCCTTTCTTATTCTCGGGTTCCCGGACGAAAAGTTATTTGTCGTTTCCGGCTGGCGGCCGTATCCGCCGGTGTGATGCGTTATTTGACCGCCGGCGTCAGATGGGTCACACCACCGAAGCTGCCTATCCATTGGCTGCCGTCAGGTGCAGTGGACATCGAAAATATCGTGTTGGAAAACAGGCCGTCATCGGTTGTAAATACTTTGAACTTGCCATTTTCGAAGCTGGCCAGACCGTTGTTCGTACCGATCCATAATTTTCTGGCCGGGTCGATGTGCAGCGTGAAGACGTGGTTGCCTGGCATACCGTCTGACATGGTGTAATTTCGCCATTTATTTCCGTCAAAGCGAGCTAACCCTCCACCCCACGTGCCGCACCACACCACGCCGTCATGGTCCACTACCATAGACACAATATAATTGGGATTGAAGGCGACACCGGTGTCACCCAGCCCCATTTCTTTCTTTTGTTTGGCGTGGTGCTCGGATAACTTCGCCGGATCGGTGCCAAATTGCGGATCGTTCTTCACCGTTTCAAAAGATGCCCCGACCCCTTTTTGGTGGTTCCAATTCTGCCACTTGCCATCCTTGAAGCGCGCCAGACCTCCTTCGGTTGCCAGCCAGATCTCGCCATTCTTGCCTTCTTCAAGACTATATACCCAATCGTTCGGCAGTCCCCCATTGGTGTTTTCTACCGTATAGACTTCCCATTTGGAGCGATCATTCAAATCGCCGCCACGAACCCGGTTGGCACCAGACCAGGTGGCGATCCAGATATCTCCATTGCTGACCTTGAGTGTCTTGTAAACAAATGCATCCGCAAGTCCATTGGGAACATTGAGATTTTCCCACTTGTCCTGCTTTTGGTCATACAGGGACAGGCCGCCGCCATATGTGCCTGCGGCTATGTAATCGCCCAGCTTGCTGACATTGAACACTCCGTTGGAAAGCAAGCCGTTGGTCACATTGAAGATTTTGTATTCTTCAGTGCCGGTATCATGACGGATCACGCCGCCTGAGGTGCCAATCCAGACGACTTTACCGTCAATGAATATCGACTTGACGTTGCTGTTGCCGACTCGAAAATGGGTGAACTTCGCATTCGGATCGGCTTTAACTGTGCCAGAAGTTGATTGTCCGAGCGGGGGATGACCAGCTGGCAATCCAGAACCCTGCTGCGAAACTGTTTCAGATTTCGGCTGGTCTGCCTTCTTGGCATTCATGGTATAGATTCCAACTGCTACGCCCACAGCAACAATCGCGATCGCAGCCATTAGTTTTATATTGAGTCGCATTTACTTCCCCTTAGATACAGACATTTGATTGATATTGTTTAATGATTCGCCTACCGGCCGATGCGAGTCACGCCACGACGGCTGCCTGCCCAAATGTCCCCATTTGGCGCCACAGCCAACGCATATACATGGTCTTCGAGCAGTCCGGATTCTTTCGTGTAGTTGTGCCAGGTTTTTCCGTCATAACGGCTGATTCCGCCACTGGTACCAAACCAAAGAACACCGTTGGGTTGCTGTGCGATACTGTATACAATGTTTCCCGCCAAACCATCGCTGGTAGTGTAATTGTGCCAAGTGGCGCCATCAAAATGGCTCACCCCGCCACCCCATGTGCCGGCCCAGACCGACTGATCCTGTGAGACATGGATACAGAACGTATAGTTGGGATTATAAGTGAACTTCCCATCCCCCGAGAACATGCTCAAATCATGACGCGAGCGAGTTCCAAGACCGGTATTCGTGCTTGCCGGCAGGTTTTTCGAGTTGGCGGCACCTAACCCATCCTTGTGACTCCATGAACGCCAGGATTCGCCGTCAAACATCGAAACTCCGCCCTCCGTGCCAAACCACACGCGATCTTTTTTATCCACGGCGATACCGTACACCCACTCATTGATTAATTCCTTTACATAGGTGGTGAATTTCATGGTCTTCAGATCGACCCGATTCACACCGGCCCATGTTCCTATCCACAAATCGCCGTTTTGCTGGCTGCCAAAAGAATAAACCCAGTAGTCGGCTAGTCCGTGCATCGGAAAGAATGTTTTCCATTCTCCGTCACGGTAGCGAGATACACCGCCGGCGTTTGTTCCAAACCACTTGTAACCTTCCGCGTCCACGCTGATGGCGAACACATATTCGTTCGCCAGGCCAGTGTTGCGGGTGAAGGTGTTGCGCACGTTGAAGGTATTGAGATCTATCTCGTTGACCCCGACAGAAGTGCCCACCCAAAGGGCATTCTTGTTTGGCTCCATCGTCAGAGCGCGTACATTTACGTATTCGCCGACTTCGAATTTTTCAATCACGCGCGGGAGAGGCTCACTGTCGGATTTTGATTCGGTGCATGCAGAGACAAGACATGCGAGGCACGCTACAAATAACAGTGCAGGAACAAATCTGTTCATAAGTTCAGGAAATGCTCATTGTGTGTGGGAGGTCAAGAAACGCACCTGCTGTCCGAGGTGCCGATCAGCTCAGGGTTTGACGGGACCACCAGTCTCAAGAGTGCGCAAGTAGGAGATTACATCCAGGATTTCCTGGTCCTTCAGCATTCCCTGAAAGGAGGGCATGGCATTTATCCCTTCCTTGATGGACGCCAGTATGAACACATCGGGGCGCAACAGCTTCTCGCTGTTTGCGAAATTTGGGGCATCTGGCATGACGTTGACCCCGTCAGCCCCGTGACAGGTGACACAATACTTGGCATAAAGTCTGCCGCCATTGACGATATCACCAGCGTAAGAATTCCCTGACATGAATGCCTGCAAAACCGTCACTAACATTCCCGGCAAAATTAATGATTTCATTTTTTTTGACAGCATTTTGATTGTCCTTATCTCGATTTCTTAGTCGCTTCCTCTATCTCTTTCTTTAGAGCCTGCTGCTTTTCATACATCTCTTTCAGAATGGCTTGTCTATTCTTCTCATCTTCTTTCTTTTTGGCTTCTTCTAAAGGCGTTTTTTTGGCTTTCCAGTATTCGGCCCGCTTGAGATCTACTTTCACTGGCAGCCCGGATTCGTTGCCTATCCGGTATGCATTTTCCATCACCTTTATTGCATTCACGTTGCCTTTATCAGCAGAAAATTTATACCAGAACAGCGCTTGTTCAGGGTCCTTCTTTATTCCAAAACCAGTGACGTATGCTCTACCCAAGCCATAAGCTCCAGGTGCATCACCTTGAAAGGCGGCCATGATATACCAGCCTACTGCCAATTCATGTGCTTCAGTATAATCATACAAGTCACCGAGCCGGGATTGGGCAGGAAGGTAATTTTGCAAGGCAAGTTTCTTGAAAATCAAAGCAGCATCCACCATTTCCTGCTTGTCGTATAAATCACTTGCGCGCTTGAAATCATCAGCAATGTCTGCCAGCGCCAACGAAGACGCCAGGCAGAAAGCCAAAATCCCGTTTTGAAATGTTCGTTTAAACATCGCATTCATCGTTTACGTTCTCCAAATCGATATCTTTGCGCGGCGGTGATTAAGTCTGAAATTCATTGATAATACTAACAATGATAACATAAGGCTGCAATAGCATCTGCTAAGCCAACTTGTCCTCTACGCGCAATCTACAAGCAGATTGAAGCCTGGTTCACAAGGACTTTGAGCGGCAGCGATAAAGCCAAGTTTGAGTGTTTGGCTGGTGATTATGGGCGATAAAATTATCAACCTGTCCGATTTTCGATATTGCTATCGTGATCATCTGCTCGCAGCTTGGTGCCATCGAATTCTTCCAGCTTGCGGTAAAGGCTGGACAGGCCGATATCGAGCTGTTGAGCGGCGGCGCGACGATCCCCGCCAGCTTCTTCCACTGTCTTGAGAATGACGGCCACCTCATATTTTCTTACCTGCTCGCGCAATGTCCCGGAAAGTTGAAGTCCGGCCTCAGGCACTGCGGGGTGGGTGATCTTGGTGATTTGCGGCGGCAGGTCGGCAAGCGTAATGCGGCCACTGTCTGCCATGACCAATACTCGGTCAATGACGTTTTCCAATTCACGCACATTGCCCGGCCAGTCATAATTGACCAGCATTTCCTCTATACCCGGATCGAGTGAGATTTTTGTTGTGGTGCTGCCCATACGCCTAGTATTGCGCTGGAGCAGGAAACGGATAAGGGCAGAGAGGTCATCGCGTCGCTCCCTCAGCGGCGGGACGTTGATGTGAAAAACGCTCAGCCGGAAATAGAGATCCTCCCTGAACTTGCCCTGAGCGACCATAGCGCCGAGATCGCGATTTGTGGCGGCGATGATCCTTGCGTCTACCGGCCGCGCCACTTCGCTGCCGACCGGGCGTACTGCCTTTTCTTCGATAACGTGAAGCAGTTTCACCTGTAAAGAGAGCGGTAGTTCACCGATTTCGTCCAGAAAAATGGTTCCGCCATTCGCTTCCAGGAATAATCCCTTTCTAACCTTGTCGGCGCCGGTAAAAGCACCCCTGGTATGCCCAAAAAACTCGCTTTCCACCAGATTTTCCGGAATGGCACCACAGTTGACCGGGATAAAAGGACCGTCAGCACGCGGACTTTGCTGGTGAATCAGACGCGCGACGACTCCCTTTCCAGTGCCGCTCTCTCCGGTGATGAGCACCGTACTGTTGGTGCGAGCTACCTTGGCGGCCATGTGCTCCATCTCGCGCATGGCTGGGGAATTGAATCCGAACACTTCCTGGTTGACACCTAAAACCAGCCTGCGAAGTACCCGGTTTTCCGCGCGCAGTCCGCCCAGTTCACCCACCTTGGTCAGTCGGTGCAGCAGTTCCTCGTTGTTGAGGGGCTGGATCATGTAATCGGCCGCGCCCGCCTTGATTGCCTCGATTGCCGTATCCACGGAAGCGAAAGCGGTCATCATGATGAAGGCGGTGTCGATGCCGTTAGCGCGGGCCT
>JBARHM010000322.1:0-5875 GCA_049799235.1 Gallionella sp. | reverse complement strand
GCATCTCCTGCACCTGATAACGGATCGTCATCTCGTCCTCGAAGATCAGCGTGACATGGTCGCCCAACGCGACATTGCGATCCCTCTTGTGCGCCATTACTTCGGCGCGAAAGTTGTTGCGTGCCTTGGCGTATGTTTCCAGAGGCAAAAGGCTGTCTCGGGTAAGTTTTGCCATTGCTCTAGTGCTGGCCGGTGATCGGCCCCCCCTTGAAAAGGTTGTCCTTCAACTCGTGGTCGAACGCCGGATCATGGCGGCGTATCCATTCAAGCACCATCGCCGCGTGCTCCTTTTCCTCGTCGCGATTGTGTGCCAGGATCTTTTTCAGTTCCGGGTCGGTTGCGGCATCCACGCGCTGGTTGTACCAGTCCACCGCCTCCAGCTCTTCCATCAGGGAAACGATCGCGCGATGCATGTCCATGGTTGCAGCAGAAAGTTTTTCCACCGGTTCGTGATAGCCTTCGTTTGCCATTTTTTTTGTCCTTGTTTGATTTATAAACCGTAGGCGATGCGGATCAGCGTGAGCGGATGATGTTTCTGCGCCTGTGTTTCACCGATGCCCTGCATGATATGCCGTCCGGCGATGGCACAGTCCGAACTGACATAGTCCGGTTCACCGGCAGCCATCTGCTTGAACACCGGTTTGCCGATTTTCATCGAGTCCGCGAAGAATTCGCTTTTTACACCCCAGGTGCCGTCGTGACCTGAGCAGCGCTCCACCGCGGTGATTTCGGTATCCGGCACCAGTTGCAGTGTCTCGCGGGTCTTGAGTCCCATGTTCTGCACGCGCAGGTGGCAAGGCACATGGTAGGAAACCTTGCCCAGCTTGTGTTTGAAATCGGTTTTTAGCAGGCCATCCTTGTGGCGCAGCATCAGATATTCGAACGGATCGAACATCGCATCAGCCACTGCTTTCACGTCCGCGTCGTCGGGGAACATCAGCGTCAGTTCCTGCTTGTACATCAGCGTGCATGAGGGAACCGCCGTGACGATCGCATAACCTTCTTTTGCCAGCTTGGCAAGGTGCGGGATGTTGGTCTGCTTGAGGCGAGCGACCGCTTCCAGATCGCCCAGTTCGAGCTTGGGCATGCCGCAGCAGGCTTCCTTTTCAACCAAGCGGGTGGGGATATCGTTGTGCGCCAGGATGCTGAGCAGGTCGTGGCCGATGCCCGGCTCGTTGTAATTGATGTAACAGGTGGCATAGATCGCCACTTTGCCCGGCGTGCGGTCGCCGTTCCTGACCGGAAAACGTTCGTCGGGTGCGGCATTGTTACGAAAGGTGCTGCTGGTATATTCGGGCAACTTGCGGTCCTGATGGATGCCCAGCACGCTGTCCATCACCTTGCGCGTGACGGAAATGTTGTTCACCCCGTTTATCATCTGGGTGACCACGGGGATCGAAGCAAGTTTACCCATCAGATCGGTGCTGGACAGCAGCTTGTCGCGGAATCTGGTTTCGCGTTTCTTGAACTTGACCGCCTTGGCGCGCAGCATCAGATGGGGGAAATCCACATCGAACGGATGCGGCGGCACATACGGGCATTTGGTCATGAAGCACATATCGCACAGATAACACTGGTCCACCACTTTCCAGTAGACGGTCTTTTCGACGGTGTCCAGCTCGTTGGAAGGACTTTCGTCTATCGCATCGAACAGAGTGGGGAATGCATTGCAAAGATTGAAACAGCGCCGGCATCCATGACAGATGTCATAGACCCGGTGCAGTTCATTCATTACCGAGGCTTCGTTGTAGAACTCCGGATTCTGCCAGTCCAGCGGGTGGCGCTGCGGCGCTTCCAGACTTCCTTCGCGTGTGCTCATTTCATTCCTCCAGTTGCCAAGTCATCAAACAACCGTTCGCCCTGAGCTTGTCGAAGGGTGAACGGCATCACTGAAGCCATTCAGGTTCGACTGGCTCACCACGAACAGCCTATTGGTTTCGGCAATCAGTCTGCCAGCGCGTCCAGCGCTTTCTGGAAACGGTTGGCGTGCGAGCGCTCGGCTTTGGCCAATGTTTCGAACCAGTCGGCGATCTCGCTGAAACCTTCGCTGCGCGCGGTCTTGGCCATGCCCGGATACATGTCGGTATATTCGTGGGTCTCGCCGGCGATCGCGGATTTCAGGTTGTCACGGGTTTTGCCGATCGGCAGATCTGTGGCGGGGTCGCCGCAGGCTTCCATGTATTCCAGATGGCCGTGCGCGTGGCCGGTCTCGCCTTCCGCAGTGGAGCGGAACACAGCCGAGACATCGTTCTGGCCTTCGACGTCCGCCTTGGCTGCGAAATACAGGTAACGGCGGTTGGCCTGGGATTCCCCGGCAAATGCATCTTTCAGATGCTGATGAGTTTTGGATCCTTTGAGTTGCATGATTGTTCTCCTTGAAAAAGTTGGTATACGGGTAAATCCGGAACGGTGGTTGTTGATCCACGGGTGCAATATAGACCCGGTCATCCAATAAATCTAATTGAATTAATTAAACAACATGATTTATTATACAAATCATCATCAGCGGGTCAACAGTCCGTGCAAATAAACACAAGGGAATATCATGACCCTCAACGAGCTGCGCTATATCGTCGCAGTGGCGCAGGAACGCAACTTTCGCCGTGCCGCGGAAAAATCCTTCATCAGCCAGCCGGCGCTGTCGCTGGCGATACAGAAGCTGGAACAGGAACTTGACATCAAGATTTTCGAGCGCGGGAAGAACGAGGTTAGCGTCACGCCGGTCGGCGCCGAAATCGTCGAGCAGGCACATCGCGCCCTGGAGGAAGTCGGGCGTATCCGCGAACTGGCAAGGCAAGGCAAGGATCAACTGGCCAGCACGTTGCGCCTCGGCATCATTTACAGCGTCGGTCCCTACCTGCTTCCCGATCTGGTCCCCGCACTGAAAAAACTTGCGCCGGGAATGACGCTGGAAATCGAGGAGAACATCACTGCGAATCTCGAAATCCTGCTGCGCAACGGCAAGCTGGATGTCATCATCATCGCGCTGCCGTTCGGCGATACCGGTATCCTCACCCGGCCGTTGTACGACGAACCATTCGAGGTCGTGGTCGACAACCGGCATCGCTGGGCCAAACGGCGCAGCATCAGGGCGCAGGAACTGGCAGCAGAGAAGGTGTTGCTGCTCGATTCCGGCCACTGCTTCAGCAATCAGGTCGCCGAGGCATGCCCGGATCTCGACCGCAAGGGCGCGGATATTCAGCAGGGTACCTCGCTTGAAACCATACGAAACATGGTTGCATCCGGTCTGGGGATCACCGTGCTGCCCGCTTCTGCGAACAACGCCCGCTATCGCAACCGTTTGCTGCAAGTCATTCCGTTCGCCAAGCCGGTGCCCTCGCGACGCATTGCGCTGGCCTGGCGCAAGAGCTTCGCCCGCACCCAGGCCATCGAAGCGTTGAGCAAAGCCATTGCATTGACCAGAATCACCGGTATTCGGCATTTGCCATGAAACCACAACGCCAACCCTACCGCGAGAATCCGCTGCTCAGATGGAGTTACAGCCTGATCGCTCCGTTCTATGATCTGGCCATCGCACGTTCGTTGCATAAGGCGCGCAGCGATTCGTTGAGTTCGTTATCCGCAGTTGCTGAAGGAGAGGTGTTGCTGAGCGGCGTCGGCACCGGACTTGATCTTCCGCTGCTGCCGGTAAAGCATCGCTACACCGCGCTTGACTTCAATGCCGCGATGTTGGCGCGCGCCAGGTCGCGTGGAATCAAGTTGCGCGGCAAGGGATTGCAGGTGGAGTGGGTGCTGGGTGACAGCATGGCCCTCCCTTTTC
Organism: Gallionella sp.; assembly: GCA_049799235.1. Lineage (GTDB taxonomy): Bacteria > Pseudomonadota > Gammaproteobacteria > Burkholderiales > Gallionellaceae > Gallionella. The sequence goes on along the minus strand of JBARHM010000322.1, from coordinate 2,094 downwards.
CGGATGCTCGGTTCGATCATGTCGTGCTGCATCTGATACTCGCCATCGTGCCCAGATCCGAGCTTTGTCTGAGCGAGGCCGCGCGCGTTCTGAAGCCGGGCGGCACGATCGTTCTCATGGATAAATTTCTTCGCCCGAACAAGCTTGCGCTGCTGCGACGCGCGCTCACTCCCCTGTCGCGGCGTATTGCCACGCGTATGGATGTGGTGTTCGAAGATGTATTGAGTGCAGTGCCGCAGTTGCAACTGGTCAGCGATGTGCCGCTGCTCGCCGGGGGCTGGTTTCGCGGGATCATATTGAAGAAAATATGACAGGCAAAGGTATGGCGGGCTTCGTGTGATATTGCCGAGGTTTTTGCTGCAACTGATCGACGCAGTACTATACGAAAACACGCTACAGGTTAAATACGCTATTCCTCTGGCCACCCGGAAAGGAGGGGCATTCTATGCTGTATGTACTCAACTCATGGATACTTTTCGAGCATGCACATTAGTGATATCAACTGGCACACGCTGACTGCAGATGAAGTCGCGCAACGACTGGAGACAAACCCGCAATCCGGCTTGAGTTCGGAACATGCAGCCAGCCGGCTGGCGCACTTCGGCCCCAATGCATTGCTGGAAAAGCGCGCGCGTTCTCCATGGCGCATGCTGTTTGACCAGTTCAGCGATTTCATGATCATCGTGCTGATCGGCGCAGCGATCATTTCCGGTTTCGTGGGCGATGTGGAAGACACCGTTGCCATCATCGTCATCGTGATCCTTAATGCGGTGATCGGATTCGTGCAGGAATATCGCGCAGACCGCGCGATAGCCGCGCTCAAGCAGATGGCGGCGGCCAACGCGCGTGTATTGCGCAACGGCCGCATTGAATCTGTCAGTGCGACAGAACTGGTGCCGGGAGATGTGGTGTTGCTGGAAGCGGGTAACGTGGTGCCGGCCGATTTGCGCATTATCGAAACTGCACGCCTCAAGGTGGACGAATCCGCGCTCACCGGCGAATCGGTCGCTGTCGAAAAGCAGATCGCCGCCATCTCTGGTGCCGACGTTCCGCTGGGCGACCGTCTCAATCTCGCCTACAAAGGCACGACCATCGTGCATGGCCGGGCGCGCGGTCTGGTGGCGGCCACCGGCATGAATAGCGAACTGGGCAAGATCGCGGCGCTGTTGAGCGAGGACACGGAAACCAGGACACCGCTGCAACAGCGGCTGGCGCGCTTCGGCAAACGGCTCGCATTGGCGGCATTGTCGATCTGCGCGCTGGTGTTTGTCATCGGCGTGTTGCGCGGCGAACCGCTGCTGCTGATGTTCATGACTGCGGTCAGCCTGGCGGTGGCTGCCATTCCCGAGGCGTTGCCTGCGGTGGTGACGATCTCGCTGGCCTTGGGCGCGCGCAAGATGGTCAGGCAGCACGCGCTGATACGTCGTCTACCTGCTGTGGAAACGCTGGGCTCGGTGAATTATATCTGTTCGGACAAGACCGGCACGCTCACCCAGAACAAGATGCATGTCACCAACCTCTATGCCGACGATGTCTTGCACAAATCGTGGCCGGTCAGCGGCGAACCCTGGACCAGATTCCTGCAAGCGCTGGCGCTGAGCAACGACGCGCACATCGACCGCCAAGGCAAGGCGCGCGGTGAACCGACCGAGGCCGCGCTACTGCACGCCGCACAGCTAGCGGGTTACGACAAAACCTTGCTGGAGCGGGAAGAGCCGCGCTTGCTGGAACTGCCGTTCGATGCAGAACGCAAGCTCATGACCACTTTGCATCGGGCCGGTAACGAGGTGATCGCCTATACCAAGGGATCTCCCGAAGCTGTCCTGCCATTATGCGTAAGCAAGCTGGGCAGCAACGGCGAGGAATACATCGATCACTCGGTCCTGTTGCGGCAGGCAGAGGCCATGGCCGCTGATGGCCTGCGTGTGCTCGCGTTTGCCTGCCGCCGCTGGCCGGCGCTACCCGACGGCGCGCCTCACGCTACGGTAGAAGCGGAGCTGATATTCCTCGGTTTCGCCGGACTGATCGACCCGCCGCGCAGTGAAGTGAAAGAAGCGGTGGCGCAATGCAGATCGGCAGGCATCATCCCGGTGA
>JBARHM010000321.1:0-3048 GCA_049799235.1 Gallionella sp. | reverse complement strand
GACCACGTAGCGGAGCTTCAGATCGAAAATGGTGCGCGCGAGGTTGACCGGCTCGTCGCCATCGGGTGGCAGGGGCTTGCCGTGCGCGACATCGCAGAACGGGCAGCGGCGGGTGCAGAGGTCGCCGAGGATCATGAAGGTCGCCGTGCCCTTGCCGAAGCACTCGCCGATGTTCGGGCAGGACGCCTCCTCGCACACCGTGTGCAGGCTGTGTTCGCGCAGCAGGCGCTTCATGTCATGATAACCCTGCCCGCTGCCGGACTTGACGCGTATCCACTCCGGCTTGCGCAGCCGTTCCTGCCACGGCACGATCTTGATCGGGTTGCGTGCGGTCTTTTCCTTTCCGGTTTGCTTCGGGGCGCGGCTAATTTGTTTTTCGATGTTGCTCATAAATATCCTTGGGTTTTGTCAGCAGGTTACTTCCAGCACCTTATTTCAATTTTACAGGTTTATGAGTGTGCGTAGGACAATGGAATAGTGTATTGCCATCCGCAGTATGAAGAATCAATTGGGTTCCGTCCCGGAGGTTTCGGAGGTTTCCGGAGGTCTCACGCTGCAACAGGCCGCAAACAGTGCAGCCAACTGTTCGCGCAGCATCTATAAGGCCCTGCGGGTGCGTTTGACAAAGGCGCACATGAAGAGGATAGTTTTTCTTGTGTGGATGCATTTCCCATGCTTTTATTCTTCCACACATTCTTTACCGATATTCTTTTCCGCACCGAATCCAAGGGAGGCTCCAATGAAAATATTAACTAAAATCGCAAGTAGCGCGGTGGTGATCGCCGCAACATTTTTATTGACAACGAATGTCCATGCCAAAGACACGAAGATGTCGGCTAATGATAAAAAAATGATCAAGAGCGCGATGTCCGCAGCGCCCGCCAAGGTCGCAAAGGGTGCAACCATCGTGGCCATGGAGGCCGACGGCAAAATGCGCACGCTGCGCGAGGGTAAGAATGGATTCACCTGTATGCCGGACAATCCGGCGACTCCCGGTCCCGACCCGATGTGCATGGACAAGAACGCGATGGAATGGGTCCATGCGTGGATCGCCCACACGAATCCAACTCCAGGGAAGATCGGTTTCATGTACATGCTGGCGGGCGGGACGGACGCCAGCAATACCGACCCTTATGCGACCAAGCCCGACGCCAAGAATCATTGGATCAAGACCGGGCCTCACGTAATGGTGGTCGGTGCCGACGCCAGCGTCTACGATACGTATCCGAAGAGCGCTGACCCAGACACCTCGGTCCCTTACGTGATGTTCCCCGATACGCCGTACCAGCACTTGATGGCGCCGGTGAAGTAAGTATCGAATCGCAGGAAAACCAGCCGGCAGTGATATTGCGATCAGGCCGAGCTAACCCGGCTTGCACGGGCGGGTTGGCTCGTAATTAAAAATTGATTCGACCCTGGGCTTTTTGACTATGTATTTTCAACGAGGGCGATTTCTTCATCGGTCAGGCCATAGAGCGCATACACCAACTGGTCCGAATTAAATTCGAACCCGACCTTTTTAGCTACATCCGACTCTTTTAGCTACATCAGCATACTAAGTTGAAGCCACCGCACCCTGATACAGATATCGCTGAAAGCCGGAGAACAAATTGCGAATGGCATTGATGTCGCCACCCAAGTCGGCGACTGCATCGGGAATTGAGTCGTGGTAGCGCAACCGCAGCAGCTTGGTTAGTTTTTCCTGTTCCAATTCTTCCACGCCTTCTTTCACGTAATGCGCCAGCACGAATTCGAGGAATGCCCTCTGCTTGTTGCCGAAGTGATCGTGTATCTGTCCGCGCGCTACACCTGCGCGTTCTTCGCGGCTGATCGGCTGCATGGCGAAAGCCACATGCGCCAGCACATCGAACAGGTCGCTGTTCTCGGCGTCGATGATCTTCTGCATCTCGCCCAACTGATCCTTGCCGAAGCCTTTTTCCGCCAGCCCTTCGAGCAGCTTCTTGCGCGTGTCCGGCAGACTCCAGATCGCGCGCAGCTCGTCTTCGTCCTTGAAGAACTCCGGCAACTGGCCGAACAGCAGCGTCAAGAATTCCGTCGCTGAAATTGGCTTGCCGTCCGGCCCCCAGAAGGTCGTCACAGAAATATGCTGGATAGTGCGCTCCTTGCCGTCGCGTAGTTTCACACGCACTTTTTTCTTCGCCTCGTATTCGGGGCGAGGCTGCTTGGCCACAGGTTGTGGATTCGGTGCAATCGGCGGGAAAACCTTGTCGCCGCCCTCGCCCACTTCAATCGGCTCGCCATCCCACTCCGGGTCATTGAAGAGATGGTGCGCCTTCACGAAATCGTAGATGGTGAAGTAGTCTTTCCCATCGTATAGCCGTGTGCCGCGCCCGATGATCTGCTTGAACTCGATCATCGAATTGATGGGACGCATCAATACGATGTTGCGCACGTTACGCGCATCCACGCCGGTGGAAAGTTTTTGCGAAGTAGTAAGGATGGTCGGGATACTTTTCTCGTTATCCTGAAAGGCACGCAGGTATTGCTCTCCCAGCTCGCCGTCGTTCGCCGTCACCCGCACGCAATACAGCGGATCGCTACTGACTGTTTTCAGTTGATTGATGAGATCGCGCACCAAAAGTGCATGTGCCTGATTGGCACAGAACACCAGCGTCTTCTCGCGCTGATTGATGGAATCCATGAACAGCTTCACGCGATACTTTTCGCGCTCGACGATCTCGATGCTGCGGTTGAAATCCTTTTCCTCATACAGCTTGCCCGCCTCGATCTCACCCTCGATCAGCTTGTCGTCCGAGGTGAATACATATTCATCCAGGGTGGTTGCGTACTGCTTCACACGGAACGGCGTGAGGAAGCCGTCGTTGATGCCTTCCTTCAGCGAATATACATACACCGGCTCGCCGAAGTACTCGTAGGTGTTGACGTTGTCCTTGCGCTTGGGCGTTGCGGTCAGTCCGAGCTGCACCGCAGGCGAAAAGTATTCGAGGATACCTCGCCAGGTGCTTTCGTCATTCGCCCCGCCGCGGTGACACTCGTCGATTACGATGAAATCGAAAAAGTCGGGTG
>JBARHM010000320.1:0-2170 GCA_049799235.1 Gallionella sp. | reverse complement strand
TTTTAATCTGGGTGTACGTTTTTATTTTAACCTGCAAACCATACTCGGAGAGCTTTGCTGCTACTTGCACGACTTCCTGAAATCTGCATCACTCCCCAAGGAGGTTTGGTTTTTTTGATATATTGTTACTTATTTCGTGGTGGTGCATATGAATATACGTCCATGGTTTTGGATAATCGCAGGTGTGGGGGCCACGGTGGCAGGCGGCTATTGGGGAGGTGGGCAAGTTTTGCCGATTTCGGGCAAGTCACAACAAACAGTCCCTGCGAAAGCCCCGGTCCTGGTCGAAACTTCAATTAAACCCAACTTTGTTTACGCAGCAGAAAATCCACTGCTACGCTCGCCGTGGAGTGTGGAAAATCGGGAATCGTCCCCGCCTTTCTCCGTGGAAGAAGAACAGCAGGATTCTGCAATTCCGGAGCCTTCTTTACAGCTGACGTCGATACCTCCGGATTGGATAATGAATCCATCAGGACAAATGATACCCCCTGGGGAAATGCAGCCCGGAATGATCCAGCCGGAAACGCCGGTTGACCCGAATGAAATATCTGCTGATGTACAGCAGGTGTTAGCGCCACCCCCGCCTTTTCCCGTGGAAGAAGAACAGCAGGATTCTGCAATTCCGGATCCTTCTTTACAGCTGTCGTCGATACCTACGGATTGGGTAATGAATCCGTCAGGACAATTGATTCCACCAGGGGAAATGCAACTCGGAATGATCCCACCTGAAATGTCGCCGCCGGAAGCACCTCAATGACTCGTTGACGCTGTAGAAAAACCCCTTTCCAGAGCAAATACGGACACAAATAAATGCGCGGTCTCTCCGCGCATTTTTGTTTTTCATTTTTCATCGGCGTCTGTTCATTTCATGATGCCGACTGACGAATGAACCTCCCTTCCCTCTGCCGCTCACTGCGCATACCCGTGATGCGCCAGTTTCTCGATGTTGTGCACCAGGCAGTACAGCTTCCACTGCGCATCCACTTTCTTCCGGCCGCGCAGCGTGAAGCGGTTCAGCCCCTTGTTGTGCCGCAGCTTGCCGAACACCGGTTGCACCGTGGCAAAGCGCTGGCCGTACCGGATGCGTCCTTCCGGGCTGTCTATGCGGGCTTTCATCTTGTCGGTGTAGCTCTCTCCGTCTCTCTTGCCCTGAAAGAACGCCACTTGCCGCACTTTGGTTTTTTGCGGCGTAAGCAAACAGCGATCACGATGCGTACAGGGAACGCAGTCGCATTGCGCCCCCTGGAACTTCACCGCCGCATAGCCGTTGATCGTGCAGTCGCTGCCGTTGCCATAAAGCTGTTTGCCCGCCGGACAGGTGCAGATTCCGCCTTCCTCGTCGTAGTGGAAATCCCTGGGGCGGTAACGTTTCGATTTCTTCGGCTTGGCGCCCTTGTCGTACAACGGATCGGGCAAGGCCTTGTATTTGTCCTGCGAGGCTTCGCGTTCGTCGCGGCCCCTCATGTTGTTGCCGGCAATCAGCGCATCCACTTCCAGTGCCGCCAGTTCCTTGAGGTTGGCCTCGGAGTGGTATCCGGCATCGGCGGTGATGAGGCTGTTGTCGCCGATAAGCGGGGTTTCTGTCTTGATGGCCTGGATGGGCTTGACTACCGGCAACAGCAGTTCCTGTTCGCTGCCGGTGCCGTGCGCCTGCGCCTCGACGATGATCTGGTATTTGGCATCGACGGCGGCGATACCTGTGTAGCCCTGTATCACGCCCTTGCTTGTCGCCATCCCTTCGACAAGCTCAGGACAGGCTTGGCCGATTCGTTGTCGGTGCGGTTGCTCTTGCGGATGCTGCCCTTGGCTCCTTTGCGGTCTTCCGGGTTGGCGGCGAGCCATTGCCTGACCTGCGCGGCTTCGCGTTCGATACGTTCGATGCGCGCTTTCTCCTTCGCGGCGATGTCGGGCTCGATGGCCCGCCGGTCTTCCTCGCGGTGACGCGCCAGCATGGCTTGCGCTGCCGCTTCCAGTTTGGCTGCCTGCCGCTCGAACTCGGCGCGTGTCCCGCTCTTTGCCTTGGAAGCGTTGCCGGGCAGCTTCACGCCGTCGATGGCGAACATCTCCCGACCGATCAGCCCTTGCCGGTCGCAGATGTAGAGCACCTGGCCGAAGACAACGGCGATGTCATCATTCAGCGTCGAGACGAATCCGGCAATGGTGGTGAAGT
>JBARHM010000319.1:0-1889 GCA_049799235.1 Gallionella sp. | reverse complement strand
GGTGGTGACCGGAGACGCCTTCCTCGAAGCTGTCTCGATCGATGGCGAAGTGCGCGAGCTGTTCGTGCTGCGTCCGGACAGACTGCGGGCGCTGCCGCTTTGGTCGGCGCGTCCGCGCTGCTCGGCCAATTCGGCCTTGCGATCGGATCAGCCGCGACTGCGCACCTGCTGATCCAGATGTTCACCAACCAAACGCTATCTACCGGACGAATATTTACATTTCCGCTCGCGCTGATTGCCGGGCTGACCGGCTGCATAGCCGTGCTCAGCGCTCGGCTTCCCTGGTACGCGCTGATAATCCTGGCAGGTATTCCGCTGGCAGCGTGGCTGGTGCCCTTGCCCGGAAATTCCATCAGGATACAAAGCTTGCTGCTCTTGATGCTGACCTTTGCGATCGCAGGCGGCGCGGTTTATTTAACCTGGCGCTCCGCGGGTGATGTTCCGTTCTGATTTCAGATCAACTCATTAAACAATCTATTCTGGCCTATTAACTCAAGCAAAATCTGCCTGCATACAAGCAGGAAAGATGAAATTGGTACTTTAAGGTTTACAGAAACTGTGGCGGTTGCTAGGATGCCACTTCAAACGCTTGTTTGATTTTATACCTGCAAGAAAGGAACAACTGTGCGCAAGACCGTATTCGCAGCCTTAGCCATCAGCATCGCACTTCCGTTTTGCGCCCTGGCCGCCGACAGCTACACGATAGATCCGGCCCATACCTTCCCACATTTCAGCATCAGCCATCTGGGCTTCTCGACCATGCAAGGCCGCTTCGACAAGACCAGTGGAAGCATAACCCTGGATCGTGCGGCAAAAACCGGCTCGGTTGAAGTTGCCATTGAGACCGCCTCGATCAGCACCGGCTTTGCCAAACGGGACGAACATTTGCGCGGACCGGATTTTTTCAACGCGGCGGAATTTCCAACCATAAGCTTTAAATCCACCGCAGTAAATTTCAAGGGTGATACACCCGTCGGCGTGGACGGCAACCTGACGATATCCGGGACAAGCAAGCCTGTCACCCTGAAGATCGATGCGTTCAATTGCGGCACGAACCCGATGAGTAAAAAAGACACCTGTGGCGCAGCGGCAAGCACCCAGATCAAGCGTGCTGACTACGGCGTTAAATACGGACTGCCCAATGTAGGCGATGACGTAAGGCTGGTATTTGAAATCGAAGCCATCAAGAACTGATTATAAAAACGGGAGTATGAAAAAGCAGTCCCTGCGTACTGCCTTTTTTCTGCAGGGTTCCAACCAGTTTATGCAGGTTTTTCGTGAAAATATTAGTTATGAGCGGTAAGGAATGAAAAGTTCAAATTGTCAGCACATAGTGAACGACAAGGAGTTAAAGAAATGAACAAGATCGAAGAGATAGAATTGGATGTTCATCGCAACCAAATCATTGCCGACATGAAAAATCTGGTGGAGAAATACCGTGCAATATTCGGTTGGGATATCCCGGATATTGATCAAAAAGCTGCAGACAAGCTCATCTTGGATGCCATTCGCAAAGAAATGGATAACATCGAAAAACAACTGCTGGGCAAATGAACCGGCAGCATCAGAGTTTCAACGTTGTGTCGGTCATCCATCGCTCCTTTCGTTAGCATGATATGACCTCTACACACAAAATTCAGGATAGGCTCGTTAAATGACCTCCGGCAAAGCCGGAGGCTTATTGCGTGAGCGCCTCAAAGGCGCCAATAAAACCGTGAGCCACCTCAAGGCGGCTGGATTCCACTCCTTCCCCATATCAGAGGGGGAGTGCAAAGCGAGGGGCAACTGGGATGGGAGTACAAACTGCTGACTGCATCCATACTTAAATTTCTACCCCCACCCTACCCCTCCCCTGCAAGGGGGAGGGAATACTGTCGAGAAACTTTGAC
>JBARHM010000318.1:0-2892 GCA_049799235.1 Gallionella sp. | reverse complement strand
GGAAGGAACTATACATCCTCTCCCGCACGCGGGAGATAACCAGCGACTTGCCCGCTAGCGGGCTTAGTCGAATGGCTAGTTGTTCCATCAGGACTGAGGAGAGGGTGTGGGATAACCGCTAAAGATGCGAAGCAAGATTGCGGCGCAGGTATTCGTGGAAATGCAGCATTCCGTCTTCGGTGGGAGACTGATACGGGCCTTGCTCCTCGATGCCGCGCTGGTAAAGCGACTTGCGGCCATGGTTCATGCGCAGGCAGATGATGTCGTCCTCGACGGCCGTTTCGTTATAGGCCTTTTGTTCCGCTTCCACGTAATCGCGCTCGAACAGCACGATGTCCTCGAGGTAATAGAACTCGACGATGTTGGTGCAGGCTTCCGGGCCGCGCGGCACGAGGGTGCTGACGACCAAAGTGCCCGGGTACCACTCGACCATGATGTTCGGGTAGTAGGTCAGCCAGATCGCACCATATTTCGGCAATTTGTCGCCGTAATAGCTCAGCACCTGCTCATGCCACTTGCCGTACGCCTCGCTGCCGACTTTGCGCAGCCGGTTACGGATGCCGACGGTCTGCACGTTGTACTGTTCGCCGAATTCCCACTTGAGGTCGTCGCAATCCACGAAATTACCCAGGCCGGGATGGAACGGCACGACATGGTAGTCCTCCAGATATACTTCGATGAAGGTCTTCCAGTTGAACGCGTATTCGTCCACCTGTATGCGGTCCAGCATGTAGCCGGAAAAATCGATCTCCTGCATCACGCCGACATTGGCCAGGTCTTTTGCGACATCGCGCGATCCTGAGAACAGCAGGCCGTTCCAGTTTTGCAGCGGCGATTTGTTCAGATGCAGACACGGGTTCTGCGGGAATTGCGGCGCGCCGAGCAATTTGCCATCAGTCCGGTAAGTCCAGCGGTGGATAGGGCAGACGATGTGTTGGGCGTTGCCGCGACCTTGCAGCATGGTGGCCTGGCGATGGCGGCAGATGTTGCTGAGCAGCTCCACGCCATTCTGGTTGCGCACCAGTATCTGTGTTTCATCGCGCAGCACCTGGTAGTCGCCCAGGCTGGGCACCATCAATTCATGGCCGACGTAATTCGGTCCTTGTTCGAACAGCAGGCGTTGTTCGGCCTCCAGCACCTTTGGATCGAAATAACAGCTTAACGGTGGTTGCTCCGGGACGGTAATGAGGTGATTCAGTTTTGCAACTTCAGACATACCCACTTCCCTTTCAAGAAAGGTGAATACGATTTCATAGGGGGTGGGATTGTCCCTGAAATTCAAGGGTAGGGCAATAATAATTGGCTCAGACGGGGTGGGTTGGGTAAAATGGCTGTCTTACTCAAACAGAGGCTACCATGGTCGGCCAATCTAAAAAAACAGGGGCGCAAAAAGCAGAGGGCTTCGAGTCGGCAATGGCCGAGCTCGAAACAATCGTCGCCGACATGGAGGCGGGCAAGCTGTCGCTGGAAGATTCGCTGACTGCCTATAAGCGCGGCGCGGAATTACTTTCATTCTGCCGTGCCAGGCTCGAAGATGCACAGCAGCAAGTGCGAGTGCTGGAGGACGGCCTGCTGAAAGATTTTTCTGCCGGCAGTGAGCCTGAGAAGAATAATTAAGATGGCTTCTACAAACCCGTCATTTCGGTGCAGGCCGGAATGACGAAACAGGAATTTTTCACGGGCAGCTTTGATGAGAGTTGATTTTCAGAGCTGGGTCGCCACTCAGCATGCGCGCTTTGAGAGTGTGTTGCACGACCTGATGCCGCGCGCAGATCTCGCCCCACAACGGTTGCACCAAGCGATGCGCTACGCCGTACTGGACGGAGGCAAGCGAGTGCGTGCTTTGCTGGCGTTCGCCGCGGGGGAGTTGGCCGGTGCGGATGTCGAGCGGGTGAATGTAGCCGCCGCTGCCGTCGAGTTCATCCACGCCTATTCCCTGGTACATGACGATATGCCATGCATGGATGATGACGTGCTGCGTCGCGGCAAACCGACTTGCCATGCGCAATATGACGAGGCGACGGCATTGCTGGTCGGCGACAGTCTGCAATCGCTGGCGTTCCAGTTGCTCGCGGAACATCCTTTGAGTGATGATGCGACGCGGCAACTTGAAATGATCAGGCTGCTTGCAGTGGCGTCCGGATCACGAGGCATGACGGGCGGCCAGGCGATCGATCTTGCCAGTGTGGGCAAAGCGCTCACGCTTGCCGAGCTGGAGTTCATGCACATCCGCAAGACAGGTGCGCTGATCCGTGCGGCGATTCTGCTGGGTGCCCAATGCGGGTCGGACAGGCACGGCAATCAGCTTGATCCTGCCAAGATCGACAGGCTGGATCATTTTGGCAAGCTGGTCGGTCTTGCGTTTCAGGTGGTGGACGATGTCCTGGACTGCGAAGCGGATACCGCCACGCTGGGCAAGACCGCGGGCAAGGATGCGGACAATGACAAGCCGACTTATGTCAGCCTGCTGGGCATACAGGGTGCGCGCAATATGGCGCAGCAACTGCTTCGCGAGGCATTGGAATCCTTGGGACATTTCGGTGATGCGGCGAGGCGCTTGAGAGAGTTGGCTGATTTTATCGTTCTGAGAAAGTTTTAGGGAACCTCAGATCAAGTCCATCATGAACCGCGTTGCCGACAAAAACAGGATACTCGCCGCGACACGTTACTGCGCAGCAGCCGATTGCGGGAGCGGCGAGGTGGCATCGTATCCGCACTGGCGCTACGCGTACCGTGAGCCGATGCCTACCGCAAGGCGCGCGACGCCGGTCGTAGTCATTCTACGATGCCAAGGAGCGCAACACCGCGAGCGCCCGTTTTTGTTGCAACCCGCAAGGGAATTTGCTTTGCGGGCGATCTGCTGCGTCAGGCTCCTAGCGAAGGGAATAACCA
>JBARHM010000317.1:0-2727 GCA_049799235.1 Gallionella sp. | reverse complement strand
CACTAAGATAGATATGTTGCAGCAACTCAATTTAGGGGTTTAGCAAAAATGGATGAATTAATATCCCAACTTCTATCTCATATAAAAGGGATATGGAAATACCGCTGGTACGCGGTAGGCGCTATCTGGCTCGTTGCCATAGCCGGATGGATCACGGTATATAACTTGCCCGACAATTATGAATCTTCAGCAAGGATTTATGTAGACACTCAAAGCGTATTGCAGCCACTGATGGCTGGAATCGCGGCGACCCCCAACCTGGAACAGCAAGTCATGATCATGAGCCGCACCCTGATTAGCCGTCCCAATGTGGAGCGGGTCATGCGCATGGTCGACTTGGACATCAAGGCCAAGACGACAAATGATCGTGAGCAGCTCATCAACAGCCTAATGAAAGAAATCAGGATCGAGTCAGCCGGGCGGGATAACCTCTTTACCATCTCCTATAGGGACCAGAATCCAAAGATTGCCAAAGACGTTGTTCAATCCTTGTTGACAATATTTGTCGAAGGAAGTCTCGGTGACAAGAAGCAGGACACTTCTTCGGCTCTTCGCTTCATTGATGAGCAGATCAAGGATTATCAGGAGAAACTGGTTGCCGCAGAAACTGCCCTAAAAGAATTCAAACAAAAGAACATGGGCATGATGCCCGGTCAAAGCGGAGACTACGTTGCCCAGCTATCGGCTGCAGCAGATAGCCTCAACCAGGCAAAGCTCGAGCTTCGAGAAGCCGAACAGTCCCGTTCTGCCATCAAGAGACAAATATCTGGTGACGATCCCAGTCTCATGACCGAAGCGGCGCCCGAAGCCGACTTCAATCCCGAAATCGACGCACGCATACAGTCCCTGGACAAGGATCTGGATGCCCTGCGGCTTAAATATACCGAGCGGCACCCTGATGTAGTTTCCACCAAGCGCCTGATTGCACAACTTGAAGAACGCAAGAAGGAGGAAGCCAAGTTAAACAAACGCAGTGCCGATCCGGGAAAAAACTATAGCCCCATGCTTCAACAGCTCAATGTTGCCTTGGCGGAGGCGGAATCCAGGGCTGCCGCCATGCAAGCCCGCGTAGCAGAATATACTTCTCGCTACAATCATTTGAAATCCATGAGCAAAGCTGTGCCTGAAGTTGAAGCAGCTCTGGCTCAACTTAATCGCGATTACGAAGTGAACAAGAGCAATTATGAAAAGCTCGTAGAACGCCGTGAAGCTGCCAAGATGTCTGGTGAAATGGACACTACTACCGAGCTGGTGTCATTCAGGATCATTGACCCGCCAACGACTCCATTGCTTCCCACAGGACCTAATCTGGCAAGGCTGTTCTCCTTGGTACTATTGGGGGCAATAGCGATCGGAATTGGTATTGCATTCGTAATAAGCCAGATTCTCCCCACCTTTCAAAGCCAAAGCAGTCTTCGTGAGATAACGGGTCGGCCGGTTCTGGGTACGGTTGCGATGATTTGGACCGACCAAGAAAAAATCAAACAGAAAAGAGAGATTTATGCCCTCAGTCTCTCCTTGTTATTTTTGTTGGCCCTGTATGGCATGTTAATGGCAAAGGCCATCCAAAGAATCGCACCAAATTAAATTCCAAACAATATCTCTGCAAGATATTCCATGGGAACGGGAAAATTTTCAGTAATGTCCATATTCAGTTGGCAATTGGCCAAGAATAATGGTTTCACCAGGAGGTAGTGTGAGTATCATTGAAAAAGCAGTTGGCAAACTCAGCCAGAACGAAAAAGACGTTAAAGCCCCTGCGCTCCATAACATAATTGAAATGGGCGCAGGCAGAATCGAAAGTGAAGCTGTAGCCAACATGACCGGCCGGGCTATTCATGGCACCGGATCACAATCGAATCCAACCATGCTTGATCTCACCAGATTGCGCCAATTGGGCGGGGTCACGCCTGATGAGAATAAAACCCAAATTGCCGAAGAATTTCGCATGATCAAGCGGCCATTGATTATGAATGCTTTTAATCAGGGGGCCGGAAAGATTCACAATGGCAATCTGATCATGGTTACCAGTGCCCTTGCCGGCGAAGGAAAATCCTTCTGTGCCATCAATCTGGCGATGAGTATCGCAATGGAAATGGATCACACCGTATTGCTGGTTGATGCCGATGTAGCACGCCCTTCGATACCAAAATACCTTGGATTTAAAGCTGAAATGGGGCTATTGGATCTCCTGCTCGACGACAAACTTGAACCAGCCGACGTCATGATTAAAACCGACGTTGAAAAACTCACCATTCTTACCGCCGGAAGGAAAAGCAGACATGCTACCGAGCTCCTGGCAAGCCAGAGCATGAGCAATTTATTGATGAGTATCGGACAGCGATATCACGACCGCATAGTTATCTTTGACTCCCCGCCGCTATTGTTAACTACAGAGTCACACGTGCTTGCATCCAAAATGGGGCAAATCGTTATGGTCGTGGAAGCGGAAAACACACCTCAAAAAGCGGTCATGGAAGCGCTCCGCCAGATCGAATCATGCGATGTCATCAACTTGATCTATAACAAAGCCAGACATTTCCCAGGTTCCGGTTATTATGGCAGCTACTACGCGTAAGCGCATTTAAATGAAACGCCAGGAAAATCATGGGCGTGCTATCGGAAAGCAACTACTCAAAACTTCTGGCGCGCCGTACCACCATCCCCTGCGCGCGATGCTGCACGAATCGTATTTTCGTTTTTCTGCCGATGGCAGCTCCCTTGAGG
>JBARHM010000316.1:0-3737 GCA_049799235.1 Gallionella sp. | reverse complement strand
CTCCTACATACATGCTGAAGCCTATCCAGCCGGAGAGTTGAAACATGGGCCGCTGGCGCTGGTAGACAAGGATATGCCGGTAATCTCCGTCGCACCGAACGATGCGCTATTGGAAAAGCTAAAATCCAATTTGCAGGAAGTGCGCGCACGCGGCGGCGAACTGTATGTTTTTGCCGATGCAAATACGCATATCAGCCCAGCGGAAGGAGTCCACATCATGCATATGCCAGAACATGCGGGATATCTCAGTCCGATCCTGCACACCATCCCGTTGCAATTGCTCGCCTACTACGTCGCCCTGCAAAAAGGCACGGATGTAGACAAACCGCGCAATCTTGCCAAGTCGGTCACGGTCGAGTGACAAAAAAAGCAAGCCCGCCTCTCGGCGGGTTTATTGCTGATGAAATACAGCGTAACTTCTAAAAACCATAAATTGCCGAATGTGCGCCGGCCGCCATGAAGAACAGCATAGGTATCGACAGCATTGTGTTGGTACGCGAAGCCAGAAATGCGATGCGTCGTGCCTTGACCTTCTCTTCATCAGTAGCTGGCTTGATGCCCAATATCTTTTTCTGGTTTGGCCAGATCAGGCCCCAGACGTTGAGCAACATGATAGTGCCCAGCCAGGCTCCGATGCCGATGACTGCATAGTTTGCGTGCAGCGTAAAGGCTGGGACAAAATTTCCACCCAGCAATGCAGCACCCGCCAGCCAGGTAACCAGTGCTGCCCAACGAAAGAAGAACAGCGCTCTGGGGGCGACATGCTTGGTGATGCCCGCCGCGGTGTTGTCCGCAGCCGCTGCCTTGAGCGCAGCCACCTGTACGAAGTTGAAGTAGTACAACAAACCTATCCACATCACGCCTGCCATCAGATGCAGCCAGCGCGCAATTGCCGGTAAGAAATCCATTTATCTCTCCTTAGAAATGAAATTTATGCGAGCATTTGCACTGCGAGCTTTTGAGCAACGAAGTACAACACGATGGTTAGCAAAAAGCCTGAGATTACTGTGCCCCATAAGGAGTCAAGTGGGTTTTTCATGATTATTTTCCTTTATAACGAGCGGGATGAGATGTTGAGGTGTTGGTTTATTACTGTACTGTCTTACTGGGGAATAACTGTATAGCATTTTGGTAACAACGGCAATAGGCACCACGTTATGGCAACCTGTCAGTGCTGGTGGAATTCGGGACGCAATATAAAATGCAAAAGCCACAACCAGCTATATCGAAACAATAATTTGCATGATTAGTATTCCTATCAGCAACATACTGATAAAGGTCAGCAAGCTGTTGTAGCGTTTCTGTTGAATCAGTATTTTGCGCAAAGTCACGTCATCAAATTCGGTCGATTCTCTGGTCAGGTGGCGGTGCAGCAGTCGCGGCAGCTGGGGCAGCAAGGTTGCATAATGGGGCGCTTCTTCGCGCAGCGTCCTGAACAGGCCGCGCCAGCCCACCTGTTCGCTCATCCATCGTTCCAGCCAGGGTTTGGCGGTCTTCCACAGATCTAGTTCGGGGTCGAGTTGCAAACCTAGTCCTTCGATATTGAGCAGCGTTTTTTGCAGCAACACCAACTGTGGCTGGATCTCGATACCGAAGCGGCGCGAAGTCTGAAACAGCCGCAACAGCACGCGTCCGAACGAAACTTCCCGCAGCGGTTTGTCAAAGATCGGTTCGCAAACTGCACGAATCGCCGATTCAAGTTCATCTACGCGCGTCTCTTTGGGCGCCCAACCCGACTCGATATGAATCTCCGCGACGCGCTTGTAGTCGCGACGGAAGAACGCAATGAAGTTCTGAGCGAGATAATGCTTGTCGGTGTCAGTCAATGTGCCCATGATGCCAAAGTCCAGCGCGATATAGCGGCCGTCAAGCGCAACTTGCACATTGCCCGGATGCATGTCGGCGTGGAAAAAACCGTCCCGGAACACCTGAGTATAAAATATCTCTACTCCGTTGGCGGCAAGCTTGGAAATATCCACCCCTGCTTCTCGCAACGCGCCGACCTGACTGATCGGGATGCCGTACATGCGCTCCATCACCATCACCTCAGGGGTGCAGAAATCCCAAAACATTTCCGGGACCAGCAACAGGTTCGAGGCGCTGAAATTTCGCTTGAGCTGGCTGGCGTTGGCGGCTTCACGGGTAAGATCAAGTTCATCATACAGATGCTTTTCGAATTCCAGGACGACTTGGCGCGGTTTGAGGCGACGACCGTCTACCCATAGCATTTCCACCAGATCGGCTGCTACCTTGAGCAGTGATATGTCATGCGCGATGACTCTGCTGATACCCGGACGCAAAATCTTGACTGCGGCCTCCCTGCCATCCGGCAGTACCGCGAGATGCACCTGCGCGACCGAGGCGCTTGCAACCGGCGTTTCTTCAAAACTCTGAAAAACTTCGCCAAGCGGTTTTTTATATGTCGTTTCCAGCAGCGCGATGGCTTGTGCGGAAGGGAACGGTGGAACCTGATCCTGCAGTTTGGCCAGTTCATTGGCAATATCGGTAGGTATCAAGTCACGCCGCGTGGAAAGTATCTGGCCGAATTTGACGAAAATCGGCCCGAGCTTTTGCAAGGCTAAACGCAGCCGGACCGCACGAGGTGTAGAAGTGTTGCGCAAAAAAAGCAGCAATTTGAGTGGCGCTCTCATCCAGCGCAAACGCTCATGAGCGAGCAGGAATTCGTCCAGTCCGAAAAGCAGCACCACATAGATTATTTTGATCAGACGGAAAAAACGCATATCAGCCTGGAACCTTATTTTTCGCGAGCTGTAGAGGATACAAGCCGATTGATGCGCTGCTCCAGCCGTGCCACGTCATCGCGCAACGTATCCACTTGATGCGTGAATGCGGAAACCTGTTGCGGTTTGGCCAGCAGCGGGCGTTCTTCGGTCCAGTACTCTGCCGCAGCTTTAGAAAGATTCAGTGCGCTGTCGCGTAGCTGTTGATTGGCACTCTGCAAGGTTTGCACGATGCGCTCAGCAGCGATGTCACCGGTGATGTGGCCCAGATCCTCCGCAGCATCCCAGCGCAGGTTGCGCGATAGATAAAAAATCTCCGCGAGCAAGGCATTGTCACCTTCACTGCAGATTTCCGCATGCGCCTTTTCATCCTGCAACACGATGCGTGGCAACAAGGAAGGCGGGATGATGCAGAGAGCATCAGGAATGGATGCTGCATCTGCACTTTGTAAAGTTCCGTCAGACTGTATCCTGTAAGCAAAGGAAAAAGGGGCGATATCGAATCGTGCAGTTTTTCCAGCAAAACACGCAAGTCGATCCAGTGACCAATTATTCTGCCTGAGCAGGTGATTGAGCACATCGGTAAAAGGCCGGAAATACATTGCGAATCAGCTCAAAACCGGTTGTTGGCTCGGGTCTGGGTACCACTCCGGCCTGGCATCGCGCTGGCTGAGCAAAATGTCGAAATCGGTCGTCTCAATGATGATCTTGCGAATCTTCTCCTTTAGCCACAGATCGTAAAAGTCCACCGGATTGTAGTTGTCGGAAAGGATCATTGCATCAGCGTGCGTTGGCAACTCGATTGGTTGTTTCATGCTGAGGAGAACACTGCTTTCGACCTCGGGATGTATGGTCGGGTTAGCGATTCTGTCGAATTGAAACTGACGCTGGTTTCCGTCGTAAGCCATGATCTCCAGGTTGCCGGTCCCATCGCCTGACGAGTTAAAGGTCGAATAGATCACAACTTGATCAAACACGTTCTGCAGGGTCTTAATC
>JBARHM010000315.1:0-2558 GCA_049799235.1 Gallionella sp. | reverse complement strand
ATATCGGCGGCAGCACGGATGCTGACCACCGGCCCCAGTGTGGTCTGTGGGTCAAGCGGATTACCGAGCACGTACTGTTTGGTTAACGCCACCGCGCGTGCTATGAATTCCTTGAACAGGGATCGGTGGACATAAATACGCTGTATCCCGCAGCAGGATTGTCCGGCATTAAAAAATGCGCCATCGACCAGCGTCTCGACCGTATGCGCCAGATCGGCATCGGCTCGCACGTAGGCAGGGTCGTTGCCGCCAAGTTCCAACCCGACACCGATGAAACGTCCAACTGCTGCTTCTTCGATCGCAACACCGCCCGCGACCGAACCCGTGAAGCAAACAAAGTTCACTTCGGGCGCGCGGATCATCCGGCTGGTATCGTGGTGCGTCGTATGCAAATACTGAAACACGCCGTCCGGCAGACCCGCAGCGTGGAATGCCCCGGCGAATCGCTCGGCCGCCAGCGGTGTTTGCGCTGAATGCTTGAGCAATACCGTATTGCCCGCCAGCAGCGCCGGCACGATGGCATTGACTGCGGTCAGCAACGGATAATTCCACGGAGCGACCACCAGCACCACACCGACCGGTGTGCGCTTGATAAAGCGCGTGTAGCCGTCGATGGCCGTCGGCACGACATCGGCCAACGCTTCCTCCGCGATCGAGATCATGTAACGCGCGCGCTTTTCGAAACCGTCCACCTCTCCGGGGGTATGGCGGATGGGCCGGCCCATCTGGCGCGTCAGTTCCACAGCGATTGCATCCTTCTGCGCAACCAATGCATCAAGCGCGCTCGTCACCAGCGCAGCGCGTGTGGCAAGCGGCGTGCTCTGCCATGAACGCTGCGCCAGCTTCGCACGCGTGAGCGCGGCATGAATCTCGTCAGACGTAGCGTAGGGTCGCTGCACTGCGACGCTACCGTCTATCGGACTGATGGTGATGAGTTCCAAGGTCATGTTGGGCCTTATAGGCACCTCTAAAAATTCGCCGCACTGGCGAAGGCCAGTGTCCAGCCTATTAAAATACTCGATTCCGGCCTTCGCCGGAATGACGAAATCTGAATTTTTAGAAGTGTCCTTATATAATTATGGCTCTTCGCGTGATCGCGTGGAAATATTTGATGTTTTTTAAAGTATCCTGAGCATAGACGTGAATAATTGCCATCGCAGATATTCTTCATCGCACAGGCCATATGCTCGGCGTTGAATGACTTGTATCTTGTTGTTGAGTCCCTCAACATTCGATTCATATGAATGCACAACCACACATCAACAATTACCGCTCCCGACACGAAGCAGAACTTCAACGTTAATCGAAGAGGCGGCGATATGAAATGTGTATCTTAATTGGTGTCCGAGAAACCCGGGCCAGCTCAGCCTGGCCCCTGTATCGCTTTGAGTGATTGACATGCCCTTCGGCAGGCGTATATTTCATTCGGCGGGAGAGAGGTATTTGGTCAACCACCCGCATCTCGCTAACCGTTTTAACTGGGAGAGAAAAATGAAAACAGCATTCACTGTAACAATCAAGAGGTTTTTCCTCTGCATCGCCGTCGGCTTAATATGGCCTGCTGCAGTATTAGCAGTGCCGTTGCCTGACTTTACCTGTTTTTCGGCCGCTGGCGACCCCTCGCTGGTTGAAGTTCGTTACACTAGCGCCGATGGATTGCTCTTCGTCAAAGTCAGTAAACCACCAGGTAGTTCTGCCCGCATACCGTATCCGGGGTATATGACTGTTCAAACTGCAACCGTTACCTCAACGGGATTCGTTCTCACTGCAACCCGCCCGCTGAAAGATACGGCCCTCGTTCAAGCGGCGGCGATTCCCTCGGCATATGGCCCGTACACTGTCACTGGGCACTTTGATCTGAAAATCAACGTTTACCAGCGCTGGGTTCGTGATGTTAATTTATCAAATTGTACTGGGTACCCCCAAAGTTAGCCCCAATATGTAGCGTGCCGGGCTGTAGAGGAATATCCTCGAATCCCGGTACGTGATTCCTTCTCATCCTTCTCATCCTTCTCATTGGCTTGCTCCTCTGTTGGCCGTATTCTGCACGGCTTGGTTTGAGCAAGGCTACCAATTATCGCACTGTCCGAATTACCGAGGCCATCTCTCGCCACCACCACCAGTTGTTCAAGTAATGTGAATTCTCCCTCGCGAAATGACGCGTGGACCAACGAAGCTGTAGAAAAAGTATCTTCATGCCCACATCGTGCCGTGAACCAAATGAAATATCAAGGTCGAAGATGGCGACGGTATATTGGAGACGTAGATGGCACGCTACAAACACATCGACACCAGCCCACGATTTCTCGCTGTTGACCTGCAACGGCAACTCCTGCCAGGCACTTTCGAACATGCCATGAATCACCTGATCGACCACGACATTGATCTCTCCGGTTTCGATGCGCGCTTCTGCAACGACGAGACGGGTGCCGCCGCCTATCCGCCCGCCACGCTGCTCAAGGTCGTGCTGTTCGCCTACTCGCAAGGCATCGTCAGTAGCCGCAACATTGAGCGTGCCTGCCGCGAACACGTCACCTTCATCGCCCTGTCCGGCGACA
>JBARHM010000314.1:0-8541 GCA_049799235.1 Gallionella sp. | reverse complement strand
AAGCAAGTGTCAACGCGGTCGGCAGCCCGCGCGCGACTTCCTGGGCGAAACTGGGCCCTGACAACACCGCGCATTTACATCCTTCTGGCAATATCTCGGCAACCACCAGATGAGGCAATAGCGATGTTTTCGCCTCGAAACCCTTGCAAACCCACACCACGCCAATACTCGGTTGCGACAGCGCAAACTGCCGCAGGGTTGAGCGCAGCGCAGCGGTGGGCACAGCGATCATTGCCAGATCGGCGGTCGCCAAAGCATCGGTGAAATTCGAGCTCAGTTCAAGATAGTCCGGAAGCGGGACATCGGGCAGATAGCGCTGATTGCGGCGCGAGGTTTGCATCTCCCCGATTTGCGCGGCGTCACGGGCCCACAGCATGACACGATGGTTGGCTGCCAGGCTGATGGCAAGTGCGGTTCCCCATGCGCCTGCTCCGATGATCGTGATATTCATTTTGGATACCTGACTATCAGTCGCCCCATACTTCGGTTCTGCGCACATAGCCGACATTTCCGTCCTGATGACGCACTCTGATCCAGCCTGTGCCGGTCGATTCAACCAGTTGCAAAACCACTTGCTGGCGTACCTGAAACACTCTGGGTGAACCATTTTCCGGCTCGGCGCGCACTTCCACCAGGGGCAGCAGCGCAAACACATAACGATCGTTGCTCAATACCCGCTTTTCGACCCAATACAACTTGCCGGAACGGTCACGCACCTTGACCCAGCTATTCAGCGTGACGACTTGTTCAAAGGGCATATAACGATTCACCACGAACAGTTTCTTCGCCCTGGTCGAAGGGGCGTCATAGAGGATCGCGCTGGCATCCCTGACCGAAACAAAATCCACCGCATCCGCTGCGCTTGCACCACAAAGCATCAAGAACAAAACTACCCAGCGCGGGGAAACCGCCAATGCCATCAGTGTGAGGTCGCGGTTGATGCAGCATATAACTGCTGCTTCCGCTGTTGATAGATCGCGTCAAAGTTGATCGGGTTCAGCAAAGCCGGCGCAAAGCCGGCGCGTACCGCCACATCAGACACCACTTCACGCAAATAGGGGAACAAGATGTTCGGACACATCACCGCCAGGACTGGCTCCACTTCTGCTGCGGGAACATTACGCAACTGAAAAATGCCAGCCTGCTTGGCCTCGATCAGGAACATCACCTTTTCGGCGAGCCTGGCGGTCACGGTGGCCACCACCACCACCTCGTACATAGCTTCTTCTATGGAACTTGTCTGGGTTTGCACTTGGACATCGATTTGCGGATTCTCACGCTCAAGAAATATCTTCGGTGCATGGGGAATCTCCAGAGACAGATCCTTCACGTAGATCTTTTCCATACTGAACAATGGTTTTGTGTTTTCTTGAGTTGCTTCAGACATTTCTTTCCCCAGTAATTATTTTGACAGTAACGTGTCGAGCTTGCCGGCGTGATTGAGCGATGAAAGATCGTCATACCCGCCAACATGTTCACCGTTGATATAAATTTGCGGCACGGTGCGCCGGCCGGTCTTTTCCATCATTGCGACGCGCAATTTAGGCTGAAGATCGACACGGATCTTTTCAATTTCCGATACTCCTTTGCTTTGCAGCAACTGCTCGGCCCGGATGCAATATGGACATACGGCCGTGGTATACATCACAACTTTAGCCATCAATTCTCCAACGGCAGTTTTGCCTTTTGCCATGCATTCACACCGCCCCCCAGAATGTGCACCTGGGTGAAGCCATGCTTGCCAAGCGTCGCGCAAGCTTTGGCCGAACGGATGCCGTTGCGGCACACGACCACGATGGATTGGTCCCTGTATTTTTCTAGCTCGCCGATCCTTGCATTCAGTTTGCCGAGCGGGACGAGCTTTGAATTCAATACATGGCCGGCCTTGTATTCCGCTTCCTCGCGAACATCAAGCACCATCGCGTTTTTATGGTTGATCAGTTGCAGGGCGGCGATGGAATCCACTTCTTTTATGCCGCGAATACGATTGCCGAATATCGACCAGAACAGCATGGCGCCGCTCAAAAAGGCAATGGAAATGGGGAGCAAATTACTGCTTATGAACTGCACTTCGGTACTCCTGTTCTTGTTTGAGCGCAAATTCTAGCAGAGCGGAAAAATGCGCGGGGTCTTTCTCTGTCATTTCGAGCATCTGCTGACGCGGTTTGCCATAGTCATTCGGGTAAGACCAGATGGCCTGCTCCAGCGTGTCCTGTGCCTGCTTTAGCTCTCCGGCCTGCGCCAGCAGCAATACCTGACGGTACACTACCGGACTTATCGGCACGAAATGCATCACGCGGGTATTGACCGCCAGTTTTTCCCTGAGATGATCGTTATTGACCTCGATCAGCGTACTCATCAGCAGCTCTGCATAAGGTGAAAGCAGCGATCCGCCATGTATGGCAACCAGTTTGTCGCGTAGCAGTTTGGAGCCATCCGCGTCGATACTCGATGCTGACCGAATCGCATAAACATTTTCCAATTCGTGGTATCCGTTCTTCAGTTGCAGCAGCGATGTCAATCCCAGCAGCAAGGCGACAAACACGGATATGCGCCCGATATTCCGCAATTCCAGGCGGTAGCGGGTCTCATCCAGCGCGCCCAGCAGGATCGCCGCGATTGCCACAAAATAGGTGTACCAAAGCGGGTATTCAAGCATGCTGTGGATGGCTAGCACCCCCAATGCGGCATATCCCCACCAGTGCGACTCGTCGAGTGCAGACCTCCGCAAGCCGAACAGCCAGACGCCCAACGATAATAATAGCGCCAGCAGCCCTGCGATGCCTGCTTCAGCCGCCACTTGGAAGATCAGGTTGTGGGCGTTGTTGTACAAGCCCACGATCCCGTTCGGGTGCAGCGATGGCAACAGCTGAAAATGGTGCCAGGCGAATTGCCCGAAGCCAACTCCCAGCATGGGCGACTGCAAGAACATCAGTGAAGCTTCACGCCACAGGAATAGCCGAACGCCGCCTGTCGCATTGTCGCCGAACAGGCGCTGCACCGTATTGACGCTGCTCTCCGCGCCTGCAACGAACGGCAGCTGCACGACAAAATTCATGATGGCAAATCCAGCAACAAGCAACAGGCTATAGCGCAACAAGGGTCGTTGCCTTGCGTCATGCCGCGCCCACCACCATGCCAAAACGGCCATCATCAACAAATACAGCCAAGAGCTGCGCGAGCCGCTCAGGGACATTACGAATAGCATAGGCATTGCCAACAAGGCCACTAGAATCGCTCTCAACTTTTGCAGCTTGAACAGCAAACCGAGCGAGATCATGCCCAGCGCGATGTAATTGGCGAAATGGTTGGCTTGAGCGATGTTGCCGTATACGCTTGAGGAAATTTTTCTCACGACCACAGAATCGAGTGGAGTATGCCACTGGAAATGCTGCACCACCCCTATCAATGCACTGAGCTCCGCCCCTGACAACAGGAAGATCGCGAGCACCATCGACATTTTCTCGATACCCAGGCTATCGCGCAACCTGGCGCCAAGCAACATCAGCAATGCCGCGAACAGCAGATACAGGATATACAGCAAGGCCTGGTCAAAATAGGCGACCTTCCCCAAACCCCATTGCACCAATACCACGCCTATCAGTGCGGCTGGCAATTGTGCGATGCGCGGGATCTCCGGTTGTTTCCAGAAATCCCTGCCGGTCAACAAGGTCAGGGCCATCAAACCGAGCAGTGCGCTCCACCATTCCTGATAAAAAGTGGTCAACGGATATTCATGGCGATAGTTCAGAAAAGGCAAAACCCACATCAACCCGACCAATGCCAGGCTGATGTGGGTCAGGCTTGCCGACCGCAGCGTGTTTTTCAGCACGCGGCGCTCTTGACGCCGATTTTTGCAAGTATGCTATTCAACGGGCAGATTTTGCTGAAACCGCTTTGGAACAGATTCAAACCCACAAAACCGGTAAACCATAAAAAGTGCTGGCTGACAAACAACGGGCTGGCTTCTACACCCAGCGACAGCGTAAGCAGTATAAAACTTCCTGCGACGATACGGACGATGCGTTCTGCGTTCATAGTGAATCTCCTTGAATCAAAGTTAATGAATTCTACTGGAATCTTTTGTATAAGGCGGCGTAATACAGCACCGGGATCACCACCAGCGTAAGCAATGTGGAGACGAGGATGCCGAATATCAAGGAGATCGCCAATCCATTGAAGATCGGGTCATCCAGGATGAACAACGCGCCGAGCATGGCTGCCAACCCGGTCAAAATGATCGGTTTGGCACGCGCACTCGCTGCCGTGATTACTGCATGCTGTAGATCTATTCCGTCGCGTATTTGCAAATTCACGAAGTCCACCAGCAGGATGGAATTTCGCACAATGATCCCCGCCAGCGCGATCATGCCTATCATCGATGTCGCGGTGAACTGGCTGCCCAACAAGGCGTGTCCGGGCATCACGCCGATGATGGTAAGCGGGATCGGCGACATGATGATCAGCGGCACGAGGTATGATTTGAACTGTGCCACAACCAGCAAATAAATCAGCATCAACCCCACAGCATACGCGATGCCCATATCCCGGAAGGTCTCGAATGTCACCTGCCATTCACCGTCCCATTTCAGCGCATAACCGGCATATGGATCACTGGGTTGCCTGAAGAAATAGCTTTCCAGCCTTCCACCTTGTTCCAGTTCGGTACCGCTGACCCTGCTGTTGATTGCAAACATCCCGTATAACGGACTGTCCACCTTGCCTGTCATATCCCCGAACACGTATACCACCGGCAGCAGATCCTTGTGGTAGATCGGATAGTCGCGTTGCATGGCAACCGCTTGAACCACTTCGGAAAGCGGCACCAGCACCCCGTCACGTGCACGTACCTTCAGTTTTAATACTTCATCAAGGCTGGCACGCCGGTCGGCAGACAATCCGATGCGCAATGGCGGGGCATATTTCGCGTTTTCATCATGCATGGTAGTCACATCCTGGCCGGACAATGCCATGCCGATCACATCGACGATGTCACGCGGCGCGACACCGAGCAACGCAGCTTTACTTTGCAACACCTGCAACAACATCTTGGGCGCGGCTTCTGTCACCGTGTCATCGATCGCCACGATGTCGGCGGTCTTGCCGAATTGCTCGCGTACCTTTCCGGCAACTTTGCGCGCACCCTGATAATCAGGCCCGTAGATTTCGGCGACAATCGGTGACATCACCGGCGGGCCGGGTGGCACCTCGATGATCTTAACGTTCGCTCCCCAGATCGCGGCGATCTTCTGTATCGGATCAAGCGCTGATGTGGCGATCTCATGGCTACTGCGGCTGCGGTGATGCTTGTCCCGAAGGTTGACCTGGATGTCGCCCTGTTCGGAAGCGCTGCGCAGATAATATTGGCGCACCAGTCCATTGAAGTTGATCGGCGAGGCCGCGCCTGCATACACTTGGTAATCGGTGACTTCCGGCACGGTCGCCAGATAGCTGCTGATTTCATGCAGTACCGCACTGGTTTTTTCCAGGGCAGTGCCGGTCGGCATATCCACCACGACCTGGAATTCCGACTTGTTGTCGAACGGCAGCATTTTCAGGATCACCAATTTCACCGCCCCCAGCGAAACGGCAAGCAACAATCCGGCGAGTATAGCCAGCCACAACTTTCGCCTTGCCGGCTTGCCATGCTCACCGTTCAGGAACGGACCCAGGCGGTCACGAAAGAAGCGAAATATCCGGGTATCGCGTTCATCTTTCAGCTCCTGGTGATGAGCGCCGGAAAAGCGCAACACCAGCCAGGGTGTGATGACGAACGCCACCGCCAGCGAGATCAACATGCCCATGCTGGCATTGATCGGGATCGGGCTCATATAAGGACCCATCAACCCGCTGACGAAGGCCATCGGCAACAATGCCGCAATCACGGTAAAGGTGGCAAGTATGGTCGGGCTGCCGACTTCGTCCACCGCTTCGGGTATGATTTCCGAAAGCGGCTGATGTGACGCCAAGGCGCGACGCCGGTGGATATTCTCCACCACGACGATCGCGTCATCCACCAATATTCCGATCGAGAATATCAACGCGAACAGCGATACACGATTCAGGGTAAATCCGTACGCCCACGAGGCGAACAATGTCGCCGCGAGTGTCAGCAACACCGCGACGCCCACCACCAAAGCCTCACGCCTGCCCATCGAAAACCACACCAGCGCGACCACGGCGGTGGTAGCAAACAACAGTTTCTGGATCAGTTTTAGGGCCTTGTCATTTGCAGTTTCGCCATAATTGCGTGTGACGCTCACATGCACATCGTCCGGAATCACGCTTCCCTTGAGCTCATCTACACGACTCAGCAGTTGTTTGGCGACATCTACCGCATTTGCTCCCGGCTTTTTGGTGATCGCCATCGTCACCGCGGTGAATTCGCCGTTTACCTTGATTTGTTTGTCCTGTGCTGCCGGCCCGGTTCCAATCCAGACATACTTGTCCGGTTGATCTGCGCCATCCTGCACTTCGGCAATGTCACGCAGGAACACCGGCTTGCCATCCGATACGCCAACCACCAGCTGCCTCACCTCACCGGCATTGCTCAAAAAGCTGCCAGTTTGCACCAGCACTTCGCGGTTGTCCCGCACCAGATTTCCCGCATTCTGCGAAACGTTTGCGGATTGCAATGCCGCGCGCACATCCTGCATCGAAAGTTGGTATGCGTTCATGCTTTCGGGATCCATCAGCACCCGCACCATATGTTGCGTAGCGCCCAACGTTGTAACTTCCCGGGTGCCAGGGATACGCTTCAGTTCGGTTTCGATGGCGTGAGCCACGTGGGTCAATTCCAGACTACCTCCCAGTTCCTGCTCGCGCCACAGCGTCAGAGCTACAACCGGAACGTCGTCTATGCCCTTGGCCTTGATGATGGGCTCGGCAACGGCCAGTGTGGGTGGCAGCCAATCCGAATGCGAACGCAC
Source organism: Gallionella sp. (assembly GCA_049799235.1). Lineage (GTDB taxonomy): Bacteria > Pseudomonadota > Gammaproteobacteria > Burkholderiales > Gallionellaceae > Gallionella. The sequence goes on along the minus strand of JBARHM010000314.1, from coordinate 1,612 downwards.
CACGTCATACAATTTGACCAGTGAAGGAACATGCGCTTCACCGACTTTGAACTGCACGGTAATGACGGCCATGCCCGGTTGCGATACCGAGTAGACATGATCCATCCCCGCGATTTGCGAAAGCACCTGTTCGGCCGGTGTCGCGACGGTTTGCGCCACATCCTTGGCAGATGCGCCCGGATAGGCAATCATCACATTCGCCATGGTCACGTTGATCTGCGGTTCTTCCTCGCGCGGCGTCACCAGCACCGCGAACGTGCCCAGCAATGCTGCAACCAATGCCAGCAGCGGCGTCATTTGCGAGTGCAAAAATAATTTGGAGATGCGTCCTGAAATTCCCATGATTATTTGAATCCTGAATATTGAGATTGAAGCCCGGTGCGACCATTATTCAACAGCCTCAGCTTCTCAATTTTTGCTGATTCCCGCCTTGATCGGATCCAGAGCCACTTTTTCCCCGGGATTCAGCCCTGCCAGCACTTCCACTGATCCATTGGCGGTTGTTTCACCCAATCTCACCTGGCGCAGCTTGATACCGCCTTTATCATCGACGATGTAGACCGCAACCACTTCGCTGCGATGGAGCACTGCGCTTTGAGGTATCACCAACTTGTTGGCTTTGCCCACAACGAAGTGTGCTCGCACGAACATGCCTGGATAAACTCCAAGCTCATCTTTGGTGAGATATACACGCACCTGCGTGCTGTGGGTGCGCGCGTCAGCCAGCGGCTGCACAATTGTCGAAGCCGCTTCTACCCATCTATTCAAGGATGGCACTTCCACCAGGACTTTAGGATGCAGGCCGATGTCTGATAATTTGTACTGAGGAACGCTTACCACCACGCGCATCTCTGCAGGGTCAAAGCCGACCATCATTGGCTTGCCCGGCGTCACCATTTCGCCCACTTCGACCAGTCGTGCTGCGACAACGCCGCTATAGGGTGCGACAACCGCACTATACCCATGAGCAAGGCTGGCTTGTCCCGCCCCCGCCTCACTGGCGGCAGCCTGTGCCCGTGCTACTTGATAGTCGGCTTGTGCTTTGTCCAGAGCGGATTGGCTGATGAATTTCTGCTCGAATAATTGCTTGGATCGTTCGTAATTCGCTTTGGCATTCTGCAGTGTTGCTTGCGCCTGCAACACTTGCGCGTTACTGCTGGCCAAAGCTTGAGCTGTTTCGCGCTCATCGATGCGAAGGATCACCTGTCCCTTGTTGACTCGGCTGCCTACGTCAAAATTGATCTCTTTGATGCGTCCGCTTATTTGCGCAGACACGGTGGATTGGCGAGTCGCCTCTACCAAACCCTCGACACTGTAGGTCTGTTCCACTTCGCGATACTGCACAGACGCGACCGGAATCTGTTCGGCCGCTTGTGCATTAGCCAAACACAGCAGCAAAGAAAGTATCCATGGCATTTTCAAAGTAATCACCTTATCAAAAATTCAATATATAATGATATACTAATATACTATCCAGATCAACCTTTATATAGCGCAAAATACGTCACGCATCATCCCGACTAGTTTCAGGGTACGTAAATCGCCGATTCGGTAGTACACCCGGTTCGCGTCCTTGCGTGTCGCCAAAACACCCTTGTCGCGCAATATCGCA
>JBARHM010000313.1:0-2354 GCA_049799235.1 Gallionella sp. | reverse complement strand
ACATGAAACAAAATAAATCGAAATAACAACGTAGTTGAGCTTATCACATACCGCCAAGGCTGTCGTTGCTGGCACTAATGGTGATATAGTAATCTTGATTGTTATCTGGACAATTAACCAACTTGCCGAATCCGATGCCAAATAGTTCTCCTGGCCTGTTATCCGAACCTTCCCAGGACAAATTGCAGCGATTCATCGCCAGTTTGCCAGGAATGGCCTGCCAGATCGAATTGCTTGAGGGGGGTTCCATTACCTTTACCTATGTCAGCGAAGGTTGCTCTACGCTGCTCGGGGTTTCCCCCGCTGATCTGATGCGTGACTCGTCACGCTTGTTGAGTCTCATCCATCCCGAAGATATCCCATCCTTTCTGGAAACCATGCAACAATCGGCGCAAACCCTGTGTTTATGGGATTGGCAAGGGCGGGTTCTATTGCCTGACAATAGAATCAAATGGCTAAGCCTAGGATCCATGCCGCAAAACACCCGGAAAGGTTTACCGTGCTGGGAAGGCATAGTGCTCGATATCACTGAAAGCAAACTGGGCGAACTCGAGATCAGGCGCACCCAGCAGCAACTCCAGGAACTTGCCTCACATATCCAGGATGCCAAAGAGCAGGAACGCCTGCATATCGCCCGCGAAGTTCACGACGAAATCGGCAGCCTGCTTACCGCCATCAGGATTGATCTATCCTGGCTGATCCAGCGCCTCCCCGAAGGCGACAGGCTACTCACCGACAAGGCAAAGACTATAGAAGAACTCGTGAACAAGGCGATATCGTCCGCAAACAATCTGGCCCACAGCCTTCGTCCCGGTGTTCTTGATCATTTTGGTTTTATAGCGGCAATCGAAACCGAGGCACGGGAGTTCAGCAAACGCAGCGGTATTTCTTGCACCTTCATTACCTCGCATGAAGACATCCTGTTGCCCGAAACCCTCTCCATCACGCTGTTCAGAATCTTTCAGGAAGCCCTGAACAACATCCTCAAACACGCCAAGGCAAGAAATGTCCAGATCGAAGTCGTCAAAGAAACCGACCATCTCGAATTGATCATTTCGGATGATGGCGTCGGAATCAGCGATACAGCGCGCAACAAACCCCGCTCATTCGGACTGCGCGGCATCCATGAGCGCGTCGCTTATCTTGGCGGTACGGTAAAGATATCCAGTTCTGCCAACAACGGAACGCAGATCGCGATTTGCGTACCGCTCGAAGCAGATGGCAGCACCTCGACAATCCCGCAGCAGGCACTCTTCGACGGCACATGCACATGATAGATATCCTCGTGGTTGACGATCATGCGCTGATCCGCAAGGGGTTGAAACAGCTGCTTGAAGAAAGCCCCAACTTTCATATCAAGGGAGAAGCGGAATCCGGCATTCAGGCCGTCAAGATGCTGCGTGAGCAACATTTCGACCTGGTGTTGCTGGACATTTCCTTGCCGGACAAGCATGGCATGGACGTGCTCAAACAACTCAAATCGGAGCAACCTGACATCAAGGTGATCGTACTCAGCATGTATCCGGAAGAACAATACGGCGTGCGTGCGCTAAAAGCAGGAGCGGTGGGCTATATCAACAAGCAAAGCGCAAGCGAGAAACTGGTTGGCGCGATTCAACAGGTCATCAGCGGCAAAAAGTACATCAGCGAAACCCTGGCTGAGCAGCTGTTGAGCAATCTGATCGGTGAATCCCGCGACTTGTTGCACCAGAACCTGTCCAACCGCGAATACCAGACACTCTGCCTGATGGCCTCTGGAAAATCCTTGACCGAGATTTCGGAGATCATGATGCTCAGCCCCAAGACTGTGAGCGTATACCGTGCCCGCATGCTGGAAAAGATGAGTTTCAAGAACAATGCCGAGGCGGTCCATTATGCGATCGCTCACCGCCTGGTGGATGCCAAGAACTGAAAGATCATGAAATAAAAAGCGTGGTTACCTGCCCGCTATTCACTGCTTCGCCATGCCATCCTGACCGGCATAACCGACCAGCTCGCACAAGTCCGGATTCTTTCTCCGGGGTAACGCCTTTCGATCATAAACACTTCCCTGTTGCCTGAACTTCATGGCTCGATAGTGTCTGCTTTACTCTTGGGGATTCGTTGCAGGGTGAGTCAATGCGCGCGCACCTCGCTGATCAGTTCTTTGATGTCCAATATCAACACGATGTCTCCCTCCCTGGAAATGGTGACTGAGGACACACCCTTCGGCCGGAAGGCATCGAACGGCTTGATCACGACATTATCCTGTCCAACAAAAGAATCCACCGAAAGAATGAAACTGTCATTGCCAGACTGCATCAGCACGCCCACTTTCGGTGTACCGCTTTGCTCCCAGCCGATCAGTTGTGCAA
>JBARHM010000312.1:0-4188 GCA_049799235.1 Gallionella sp. | reverse complement strand
GCAATTATCTATTTGCGTTTATCTTGCTGCGCGCCGCATGGAATGCACCTTGGCGTAGTTTCTGGGGCAACAACGAACAGTTCAACGCATTTATCGGCTTGGCAATATGGCTGACCGTGTTGTGGCTATTCCCGGTCGGTGTGCGCGAAGGATTGAAGCTGCACCCGCTCGGCGCGACTTTATGTTTCCTGATTTTTGACTGGCAAATCGCTGCGCTGATGTTAAGCATGATATTGCTGGTTTCGTTGCTGTATAACGGTACCAGCTTGCTGGCATTGGGAAATATCGGTTTGGTGATGATCATCCTGCCGATCGCTGCCAGCCGGCTTTGCTTAAGACTGTTTTACCGCTTTGGCAAACCCAATTATTTCGGTTTTGTGTTGTGGAATGGTTACTTTGTCGGGGCACTGACCATGCTTCTGGTCTCACTCGTGAATGGCTTGCTGATCACAGCATCGGGAAAATACAGTGGATTTACCATGGGTAATGTCTATTGGGCATTTTTGCCTGTTATCATTTCAATCGAATCTGTTTTAACCGGAGCATTTATTTCCGGATTCGCGGTCGCACTGCCAAAGGCGGTGACTCATTTCAACCAGGACATATACTTTGGTAAAAAGCCACCGGAATAAGCGATCAGGCCCGACCCTGACAAAACTTTTGCCACTCAACAATCGGCTAAAGCTGCCAACTCCAACTCACTGAATCCCGCTGCACGCCGTGCTTCCAGATTGAACGGACCGCGCAGCACCGGTGCGGCATATTCACGTGCAAGCTGCGCATAGGTTGCGGCCGGTTCCAGCCCGCGTTGTTCGCAAAGATATGAATACCAGCGGTTGCCGATTGCGACATGGCCGATCTCGTCACGAAGGATGATATTCAGGATCTCTGCGGCCTCCAGGTCGCCTGCCTGTTCAAGCTTGGCGCGTACCGGCGGTGTGGCATCCAGTCCTCGAGCTTCCATCGTCCGTGGCACCAAAGCGATGCGGGCGAGAATGTCGTGCTGCGTTTTGGCGGCCATTTCCCACAAGCTGTTATGCGCGGGAAAGTCGCCATAGGCGTAACCCAATCGTTGCAGGTGCCCAGTCAGCAGCGAGTAATGCAGTGCCTCCTCTCCCGCGACCTGTAGCCAATCAGAGTAATACGCTGCCGGCATATCGGGGAACCGCCAGATCGCATCCAGCGCCAGGTTGATCGCATTGAATTCGATATGCGCCAGCGCGTGTATCAGGGTGGCGCGTCCTTGCGGCGTGATCATCGAACGGCGCTTGACCGAAAGCGGCGATACCAGCTCAGGTTTTTCCGGTCGGCCCGGGATGGTCTGGGTTGCACCCAATGTGGCATGTGTATCCAGATCGATTCGGCCTGACAACCATGCCTGCACCAGCTGGTGCACCCCTGCGGCTTTGTACGAGGGATTGCCTTCCGCCAGCCAGAATAGCGAGGCTTTGCGCAATTCTGTCGGTGGAGTTGAATCTGACGGCTTCAAATTATCACCTTTATTCCGTTATCGAGTTACGCAAGTAGTCGGGATCAAATGCCATGGTATCTGGGGATGCACCGGATACGCCGACCAACGTCCTGGATTCCGGCCCATGGCCTGCATTCGGGCTACGGCGGCTTGCTGAAGCTCCAGGACGAATGGATAATGCTTTACCTCGCCGGATCATTGGATGGTTTCCTTGGTGGGCGCTCATGGTAACGATGGGTTCAGCAGCATAAATACGCTTAATGTTAAGCTGAAAAAAATAACAGCAGTGCTCTGTATGGAAGAAGATGTTACGCTTGCTACCCTGCGAGTTGCTGTTGGCCCGCTTGTTGCATGTGTTGTTTTATTAATCTTGAAAGGAGTTGCAAATGTATAAATTTCTGCTAGCAATTAGTCTGTTCAGCTTATCTGTTCCAGCCATGGCATCGTGCGATAGTCTGAAGGCGGAAATCGAAGCCAAGCTGCAAGCCAAGGGTGTCACATCTTATACCTTGACGATAGTCCCCGTCGCACAGGCTGCTGCCGCTCCGGCAGCCGCATCCGCTCCGGCCGCATCCGAAGCTCCTGCTCAACAAGTTGCGGGCAAAGTGGTCGGTAGCTGTGAAGGGGATACCAAGCAGATATATTATCAACGCAATTGATGCACCACTCCATGCTTGCTCGCCCCGCTGGGCGAGAATCGATGGAGTAAAGCATGAGTAGCCCGGATGAAATGATATAGAATCCGGGGAAGACGCGCGTGTGTCCGCCCACCCTACGGATTCCGGCCCTTGGCCTGTATCCGGGCTACGAAAGCGACAGAAGCATCAATCTTCTTTCAAGTCCATCGAGCCGCGTCAAGCTGCAAGAAATATCATCCAGGTACACTATTCCGTTACAGGATTATTCAACATCGCCTTCAGTTTCGCCAGTTTGTCCATGCCTTCATTTTTGGTCACGGCGGACACAGCTTCTGCGTGTCCGCCCGCATAGACCAGCTCATCTGTCGGCATCTCTTCAAGGAATCGGCTCGGCTCGCAGGCCATCCATTCCTTGCCGCGCTTGCGGCGATTGCAGTAGCTGATCTGCAGGCCGCGCTCGGCGCGGGTGATGCCGACGTACATCAGGCGGCGCTCTTCCTCGATCTGCTTATCGTCGCTGTCGCGGAACGGCAGGATATCTTCTTCCGCGCCGATGATGAACACGTGCGGGAATTCCAAACCTTTGGCGGCGTGCAGCGTGGACAGCGAGACGGCATCCGGTTCCTGATCCTTGCCTTCCAGCATGTTGATCAGCGCGATGGTCTGTACCATCTCGATCAGCGACTTTTCATCAGACTCTGCCTTTCGCTTCAGCCACGCGATGAATTCCTGCACGTTCTCCCATTTGCTGTCGGCCATGCGCGGATCGTGCGAGTCATACAACCAGGTCTCGTAATTGATCGCGCGCAGCAATTCATCGACCAATTCGCCACACGGGTCTTTGTCGGCACGCTCCTGGATGCGGTTGATGAAGTTACAGAACAGCATCAGTTCATCGTACTGGCGCTGCGGTAATTCGTGCGCCATCTCGGTCTCGAAGGCCGCCTCGAACAGGCTGATGTGGCGCGATCCGGCATGGCTGCCGAGCTTTTCCAGCGTGGTGTTGCCGATGCCGCGCTTCGGCGTGGTGATGGCGCGTATGAAGGCGGGATCGTCGTCCGAATTGGCGATCAGTCGCAGATAGGCGGTGATGTCCTTGATCTCGGCACGCTCGAAGAACGACGTGCCGCCGCTGACGGTATAGGGCACGTGTTGGCTGCGCAATTGCTCTTCGAATGCTCGCGACAGGTGGTTGCTGCGATACAGGATCGCATAGTCGGAATATCTGGTGCGATGCTCGAACTTGTGCGCCATCAGCTTCATCACCACGCTCTCGGCTTCATGCTCGTCGTCGCGCGCGGTGTAGATACGTATCGGGTCACCGATGCCGTGGTCGCTCCACAGATTTTTCTCGAACACTTTGGTGTTGTGGTTGATCAGGTGGTTCGCCACCTTGAGGATACGCTGCGAAGAACGGTAATTCTGCTCCAGCTTGATTACGCGCAGCTTGGGATAGTCGTTGCGCAGGTTATGCAGGTTCTCGATGCTGGCCCCACGCCAGGCATAGATCGCCTGATCGTCATCGCCCACCACGGTGAGCGCGGCGCGCATGTCGGCCAGCAGCTTGATCAACTGATACTGGCAATCGTTGGTGTCCTGATATTCGTCCACCAGCAGATAGCGCAGCCGCAGTTGCCAGCGCAGCAAGGCCTCGGGATGCTGCTTGAACAGCACTACCGGCAGGTGGATCAGGTCGTCAAAGTCCACTGCCTGATAGGCGCGCAAGGTTTCCTGATAACGGACATAGATGCGCGCATGAACTTTTTCTTCATCATTCTCTGCATTCTGCACCGCCTGCTCGGGCGAGATGAAAGCGGATTTCCAGTTCGAGAGTTGCATCTGTATGTCGCGGATTTCGCGGTTGTCGCCGGAGTTGGTCAGCTCGCCGATGATTTTCCATGTGTCGCTGCTGTCGAAAATCGAAAACTGCGACTTGTAGCCCAGCAGTTTGGCTTCGGCGCGCAGGATGTGCATGCCCAGCGAATGGAAAGTGCTGACCACCAGGCCTTTGGTATTGATGTTCTTCAACAGGCCGCCGACGCGTGCACGCATCTCGTTGGCGGCCTTGTTGGTGAAAGT
>JBARHM010000311.1:0-11393 GCA_049799235.1 Gallionella sp. | reverse complement strand
AGCTGGGGCATAACGAGCAGGACGAGCCGCTGGTCACTCAACCGTTCATGTATCGATTCATTCGCCGGCATCCCGGCACACGTGCACTTTATGCTCAGCGCTTGGAGCAGCAGGGCGTGATCCAGACCGGCGAGGCGGATGCGATGATCGCAACTTACCGCAAGGCGATGGATGAGGGGCGCAACTCTATTCAACCTGCGCTGGAAAAGAGCAGCGCCAGGGCCGTCTCAGACTGGACGCCTTACACGGGAAATATCAGCTGGGATATCGCTGTGAATACTTCTGTGCCGCTGAATCGTTTGCAGCAGGTGGCAATACCGCTGACAGCTGTCCCGGAAAATATCTTGCTGCATTCGCGCGTGCAAAAAATCGTCGACGATCGCACTGCGATGGCTCGCGGTGAGGTGCCGCTGGACTGGGGCATGGCGGAGACCCTTGCCTATGCCACATTGCTCACCGAAAGCTATCCGGTGCGGCTCAGCGGGCAGGACAGCCAGCGCGGCACATTCTTCCACCGCCACGCCGCCTGGCATGACCAGAATCGCGTGGAGTCGAGCGATGGTCTTTACATACCCCTGCAACATCTAGCGCCAGACCAGGCCGATTTTGTGGTGATCGATTCGCTGTTGTCCGAAGAAGCAGTTCTGGGATTCGAATATGGCTACGCCACTGCCGAGCCTGGTTCGCTAGTGTTATGGGAAGCGCAGTTCGGTGATTTCGCCAACGGTGCCCAAGTGGTTATAGACCAGTTCATTGCCTCTGGCGAAGTTAAGTGGGGCAGGTTGTGCGGGCTGGTGATGCTGCTGCCGCATGGCTATGAGGGGCAGGGCGCCGAGCATTCCTCTGGTCGCATCGAACGATATCTGCAGTTGTGCGCCGATTACAACATCCAGGTGTGCATCCCATCCACGCCGGCACAGATGTTCCATTTGTTGCGCCGCCAGATGCTGCGCCCGTATCGCAAGCCGCTGATCGTATTCACGCCCAAGAGCCTGTTGCGCAGCAAGGATGCGGCCTCTTCGCTCGCCGAATTGACGCAGGGCGGCTTTCAGCCGGTTATAGCCGAAGCCGACAAGCTGGATGCCGGCAAGGTGCGCCGCATTATCGCGTGCAGCGGCAAGGTTTATTACGAGCTGCTTGCAGCACGGCGTGACAAGGGCATCAGCGACATGGCGATCATCCGCCTCGAACAGCTTTACCCGTTCCCGCATGTTGATTTTACGGCACAGATTGCCGCATATCCGAATGCGACTGAACTGGTTTGGTGCCAGGAAGAGCCGGGCAACCAGGGCGCGTGGCATCGCATCCAGCATTATCTGCTGCGCCATATGCGCAAGGGTATGCGCCTCGATTATGCGCTGCGTCCATCATCCGCGGCACCTGCTGCCGGTTATCTGGCAGTTCACCAAGAGCAACAGAAGGCGGTGATCGAAGCCGCATTCCGCGACGATCTCGACAACAAACCCCATCACGGAGCTGCCCACCATGAGAACCATTGAAAACAATTTGGTCGAAGTCAAAGTACCGCAATTGTCAGAATCCGTGTCCGAGGCGACCTTGCTGACCTGGCACAAACAGGCCGGAGCAGCAGTCACCGAAGGCGAGAACCTGATCGACATCGAGACCGATAAAGTGGTGCTGGAGTTGCCTGCAATCAAAAGCGGAGTGCTGACAAAGATCATCAAGGGGGATGGCGAGAAAGTGACAAGCGATGAAGTGATCGCGCAAATCGATACGGCTGCTGTGGCAGCACAAACAGCAGTTCCTCAAGCAGCGGCTGCTTCCGCAGTGCCGCCTTCGGTGCGCAAGCTGGCGCGCGAAAATGATATCGATCCCGGCAGCCTGCACGGCAGCGGACGCAGCGGACGGGTCACCAAAGAGGATGTGCTGAACGCGATGCAACAGGTGACCCAGGTGAAAACTTCTGATAACGAAGCGATGCTGGCCGTACCGGGAATCGCGCCTTCCGGTCGTCGCCCCGAGCAACGCGTGGCGATGACACGCATCCGCCAGCGCATCGCCGAACGTCTGCTCCAGTCGCAACAGAACGCCGCGATCCTGACCACCTTCAACGAAGTCAACATGCAGCCGGTGATGGATCTGCGCAACAAGTACAAGGATGCGTTCGAAAAGAAGTATGGCATCAAGCTTGGATTCTCTTCGTTCTTCGTAAAGGCGTCGGTGCTGGCGTTGCAGAAGTTCCCCATCGTCAATGCCTCGGTGGATGGCAGCGACATCATATATCACGGTTACTTCGACATCGGCGTGGCCATCGGCAGCGAGCGCGGCCTGGTCGTGCCCATCATCCGCGATGCCGACAAGTTGTCCTTTGCCGACATCGAAAAGCAGATCGCCGATTTCGGCGCGCGCGCCAAAGTCGGCAAGCTGACCATGGAAGAACTTACCGGCGGAACCTTTTCTATCTCCAATGGAGGCGTGTTCGGCTCGATGCTTTCGACACCTATCATCAATCCGCCGCAAGCAGCCATACTCGGTATTCACGCAACCAAGGACAGGGCAGTGGTGGAGAACGGACAGATCGTGATCCGACCGATGAATTATCTTGCCTTATCCTACGATCACCGCATCATCGACGGCCGCGAAGCGGTGCTGTTCCTCGTCGCGATCAAGGAGGCGCTGGAGTATCCGGGGAGGGTGTTGCTGGATTTGTAAGGTTGTTGTCATTCCCGCGAAAGCGGGAATCCAGAATTTACAAGAACAAAACCGCCGGGGGTTGCCCGGCAGCAAGCTACTTTCTTTTGCTTCGCCAAAATAAAGTAGCCAAAGAAAAGGCGACCCCGGTTTGCCGCCCCTGCGGGGTACCCTCGATCAGCCGCAAGCAAGCGGGGCTGCGCAACTCGACCTGGCGGGGCGCACACCCCGCGCCCCACTGCGGGACTCGAACAGTGCTCGCCTAAACCTCCGCTTCCTTGCGTCTGATCGAGGCGGCGCACAGGGGAATAAAAGCGAAAATCCAGAAACCAACTGTAGAGCGGGCACAACGTGTCCACTCTACTAGGCCATTTCTCATCTGCGCATGGTTCGAAGCGCATAGCCAAAACAATTCGTCTCCGGTACATTGGAGCCTTGTCCGTAACCCCCTGTGCTACCTGAACGGGAGAGATTGAGGTTAAATTGAATCGCTATGGAGGCACCAGTGAGTGATAAGACAAAGAAAAACATATGGTGGCCCGATGTAAGCACGCCAGCTGCCGCGCTATCAGCCAGGATATACGGCGTCTGGGCTGCTGCCGTAACCTCGATTCTGACTGCGCTTCTTGCTTCTTGGTCGCTTGGCTCGGGTAAAGCAGCGTACGGATTAGTCGATACGTGGTCTTTTGTTGATGTCGCAATATTTACGGCGATCGCTATTGGAATATACAAGAAGAGCCGCTTTGCGGCGGTCGCTGGCCTCGCTATCTTCGTGGCTGAGAAGTTATATCAACTTGCGATTACTCCGACAGCCATTAACACGACCTCAACAATTGTCGCGATTATTTTTGCTATGTGCTATGTGGCTGCAATTCGAGGAACTTATGCGCTGCGTCGCTTAGAGAGCGGAGGAATCATGGACGACAAAACCGCTATTACAGAAGCTCCTTCTCTTCCCGATTTTGAATTGCATCCACGAGTAAAATTTCTTCTGAAATGGGCTTGGAGTATTTTGGCATTCGGATTGATATTTGATGCTTTTTCTACGCAACTTATCTACGACGTACCTAGATTGGAGGGGGCAAGAATTATTAATAGGGCCGCTTTCGCACTTGGTGGTCTATTGGGAGATATTCCGGTAATCGTCATTGTCGGAATTATAATAGCTGCGGTTGCAAGGTTTGGTTTCTCGCGGACAATCAGCCTCCGAATTTTTGTTGTTTCGTTGGCGTTAGCAAGCATCATTAATGCTCTTATTATTCTTCCGATTTTGCGTGCGCTGTATGGTTAGGATTCGGTTGACGTCACGCCGTTCGGATTGACGTTGCCGAAATCAACATAAGATCGCTCATTGCAGAACGGTCTACGCAGGTGAAAAGAAATAGGTCAAGTGACATGGCGCTGTCTGAACAGAAGGGACAAAAATCATTCGGGCTTCACGATTCGCGCGACATGCTCGAAAAACTGCGATGGGAATTGAGTAATCTGTTTTGTCGCCAGCGGTATAACATTGCTGTATGCCAGTATCATGCGTTTAATTGCGCCGTTACTGCATGGCATGTAACAGACTGGTTGTGGCAGGACATCTCTTCCTCTCCTGAGTTGAAAATCAAGCTACAAGAAATTATCCATAAACCGCTGAACACACTTGAACCATTTAAACTTGAACATTTTCAGAACTATGTTCGTGTCGATTGCGGGGCGCTCAGACTCTGCTATCAGATCGCGACCGGCTCAAAGCATTGCCTATTTGAGCGCAAAGCCGCCGACTCGACCATTTCAGCGATTATCAGCGACGGCGAAGGATACGACTACGGCAATCCGATTATCGTAGAAGGCGATACGCACCATATGGCAGACAAAGTGTTTTACGAGGCGCAATTTTGGTTCGAAGCGTTTCTCCGAGATTGGAATATTTTTCCCGAGGAGCCGTTTGTCCCCATGGGTGATCGATAGCCGGGTAGGGTGGGCACGATTTTGTGCCCACCAGAATTTTCGGTTTTGCTTCTTGGCTTTTCATCCCCTGTGCGCCGCCTCGATCAGCCGCAAGGAAGCGGAGGTTTAGGCGAGCACTGTTCGAGTCCCGCAGTGGGGCGCGGGGTGTGCGCCCCGCCAGGTCGAGTTGCGCAGCCCCGCTTGTTTGCGGCTGATCGAGGGTACCCCCGAAGGGGGCGGCAAACCGGGGTCGCCTTCTTTTTGGTTACTTTTTCTTTGGCGAAGCAAGAAAAAGTGACTAGCTGTCGGGCTACCCCCGACGGTTTTGATTTACAGCAAGGTAGGGTGCATTCCATGCACCAACACACTTTCAGATAATTGGTGCACGGAGCGCACCCTACTAAGGCCAACCAATCATGCAGCAAGAAAAATCCTTTCCCACAAATAAATTCTCCGCCTATCGCATCTTTGAAGAGAATGGTAAATCCGCCGGTCGTTTCGTCGAATTGTCGCTGGATGATCTTGATCCCGGCGAAGTCGTCATCGAGGCTCAATATTCCAGTTTGAATTACAAGGATGCACTCGCCGCCACCGGAGCAGGCAAGGTGATACGACGTTTTCCCTGTGTGGGCGGCATCGATGTCTCCGGAGTGGTGACAAGCTCATCGGATGCACGTTTCAAGGCGGGTGACAAAGTGCTGGTCACCGGTTATGACATGGGCGTGGCGCATGACGGAGGCTTTGCCGAATATGTGCGCGTCCCCGCCGATTGGGCGGTGCCGCTGCCGCAGGGATTGACGCTGTTCGAGGCGATGGCGATCGGCACGGCGGGATTCGCCGCGGCGCTATCCATCCATCGCCTGGAAAAGAACGAGCTTACACCCGACAAAGGCAAGGTGATCGTGACCGGCGCGACCGGCGGAGTGGCGAGCCTGGGCATACAGATGCTGGCGCAACTCGGCTATCACGTGGTGGCGATGACCGGCAAGGACAGCGAGCATGAATACCTGAAATCGCTCGGCGCAAAAGAAATACTGTCACGCAAGGAGGTGGTGATGGGAACTCGACCTCTGGAAAAAGCTCTATGGGCGGGAGCGCTGGATGCGGTGGGCGGCGACACTTTGGCGTGGTTGACGCGCACCATGCAGCAGAACGGCGTGATCGCCTGCTTCGGCAACGCGGGCGGAGCGGAGTTGCACACTACGGTGATGCCCTTTATCCTGCGCGGGGTGCGTCTCATCGGCATCGACTCTGCCGCCGTTCTTATGCCGTTGCGCCGTAAAATCTGGGAACGTCTCGCGAGCGATCTACGTCCCATGCAATTGACACGGGTGGCACAGATCGTGCCTTTCAGCGAATTGCCACAAGTCTTTCCGTTGATGCTGGAAGGCAAGCAGCGCGGGCGCAGAGTGGTCGAAATAAAACACGAGGGATGATGGTATAATTGTTGCAAAAGCTGGAAACAAACAGCGCGAAAGTGGCGGAATTGGTAGACGCACTGGATTTAGGTTCCAGCGCCGCAAGGCGTGAGAGTTCGAGTCTCTCCTTTCGCACCAGCGCCAATTTCAACTTCAATCAAGGAAATGCAGCATGACCAGTGTAGAAACTGTGAGCGCGTTAGAACGACGTCTTAACGCTTCCATACCCCAACAGGACATTCGCGGCGTCGTTTCCGCTCGTCTGAAAAACATCGGACGCAATGCGAAGATCGCCGGATTCCGTCCCGGCAAAGTCCCGGCCAAAGTCATCGAGAAACACTACGGTGCACAGGTTCATCAGGAAGCCCTTGGAGAAGCGATGCAACGCTCATTCCAGGAAGCTGCCTTATCCAATAATCTGAGGGTGGCCGGCAGTCCCCAATTTGAAATCAAGAGCAATGATCCGAATGCGGATCAAATCGAATACAGCGCTACGTTTGAGGTCTATCCTGAGGTGGTTATGGGCGACTTGTCGGGCGTGGCGATAGAACGGCTGGTTTACCAAGTAAAACCGACCGATGTGGAAAACATGATAGTCACGCTGCGCAAGCAGCGCGCAACGTTCGTGAAGGTTGACCGTGCGGCGCAGAATGAAGACCGGGTGCTTATTGATTTTTCCGGCAAGCTTGATGGTGCAGCATTTGAAGGAGGCGAGGGTAAGGGTGTTACTGTAGTGCTGGGCATGGGGCGCATGCTGCCGGATTTTGAGGCTGCCATAATCGGGATGAAGCCGAATGAAACCAAAACATTCGATATGAAATTCCCCGAGGATTATCATGGCAAGAACGTGGCCGGGAAAAAGGTGACCTTTACCGTTACACTGCACCGTGTGGAAGCCGCCAAGCTGCCGGATGTGGATGCCGAATTTGCCAAGTCTATCGGTGTCACTGATGGTGATGTGAGTAAGCTGGAAGCAGAGATACGCACTAATTTGACCCGCGAAGTCGCGCGCCGTTTAAAGTTGCGTAACAAGGAAACTGCGATGGAAGCGTTGTTGAAAATCGCCAATTTTGATGTGCCCAGGGGCTTGGTGGATCTGGAAGTTCAGACAGTGATGCAGAAAACCGCGCAGGAAATGGCGTCGCGTGATATGAAGATGAAAGATAAGCAGTTCCAGCCGGAAATGTTCAAGGCGCGTGCCGAAAAACGAGTAAAGCTGGGGTTGATTCTTTCTGACGCCGTGCAAAGGTACGGTCTGCAGGCAAGACCGGAACAGACCAAGGCAATGATCGAGGATTATGCGCAGGGTTTTGACGAAGCTGAACAAATCATCCGGTGGTATGCGGCTGACCCAAAGCGCATGATTGAAGTGGAAAATCTGGTGCTGGAGGAGAATATGGTGGACTGGGTGATGGGGCGAGCCAAGACCACAGACAAAATGGCGGAGTTCAACGATCTGATGGAGAGCAGCTGACAATGGAGCAATATAAATATCCGCAAAGTGCAGGCATGTCTACATATCAGGAGCCGCAAAACATCGGTTTGATTCCCATGGTTGTCGAAACCAGCGGGCGCGGCGAGCGGGCATATGACATCTATTCGCGCCTGCTCAAGGAGCGTGTTGTTTTCCTGGTGGGCGAAGTCAACGATCACACCGCGAACCTGATCGTTGCGCAAATGTTGTTTCTTGAATCGGAAAATCCGGACAAGGACATTCATTTCTACATCAATTCGCCGGGAGGCTCTGTTACTGCCGGTATGGCGATCTACGACACCATGCAGTTCATAAAGCCCAGCGTCAGCACACTGTGCATCGGGCAGGCTGCCAGCATGGGCTCGTTCCTGCTGGCGGCTGGAGAAAAGGGCAAGCGTTTCTGTTTGCCGAACTCGCGCGTGATGATCCATCAGCCGATGGGCGGCTTCCGCGGCCAGGCATCGGATGTCGAAATCCATGCGCGGGAGATCTTGTATTTGAAACAGAGGCTGAATAATCTGCTGGCCCAGCATACCGGCCAAAAAGTTGAAACGATCGAGCGTGATACCGACCGCGATAATTTTTTGAGTGCCGAGGATTCCGTAAAATACGGACTGGTGGATCAGGTGCTGGATAAGCGCATATAAATTGATGAGTACGCCGAAAACTTGATGGAGGGTTATTAATAATGACTGAAGACAGCAAATCAGGTGAAAAACTGCTTTACTGCTCGTTCTGCGGCAAGAGTCAGCATGAAGTGCGCAAGTTGATTGCGGGCCCTTCGGTGTTCGTTTGCGATGAATGCATCACCCTGTGCAACGACATCATGCGCGAGGAAATACAGAACGAAAACAAGAAATCTGACAAGACTGATCTGCCGGTACCGAAAGAAATTCAACAAACACTGGATGAATATGTGATCGGTCAGGAACTGGCAAAAAAGATTTTATCGGTGGCGGTGTACAACCACTACAAACGCCTGAAGAGCGATGACAAGGACGGCGTGGAATTATCCAAGAGTAACATCCTGCTGGTGGGCCCTACCGGCTCCGGAAAGACCCTGCTGGCGCAAACCCTGGCGCGTTTGCTTGATGTGCCGTTCGTGATGGCCGATGCTACCACGCTGACCGAGGCCGGGTATGTCGGCGAGGATGTCGAAAACATCATCCAGAAATTGCTGCAGACCTGCGACTATGATGTGGAGAGGGCGCAGCGCGGTATCGTGTATGTGGATGAGATCGACAAAATATCCCGCAAGTCGGATAACCCCTCCATCACGCGCGACGTGTCCGGTGAAGGGGTGCAACAGGCTTTGCTCAAGCTGATAGAAGGCACAAAAGCCTCGATTCCCCCTCAGGGCGGACGCAAGCACCCGAATACGGAATTCTTGCAGGTGGACACCACCAATATCCTGTTCATCTGCGGCGGCGCATTCGACGGATTGGAGAAGATTATTCGCAACCGTTCCTCGAAGGCCGGCATCGGCTTTGGCGCAACCATCAACAGCAAGGATAAACAAAAAACCGGTGAGATCTTGCGCGAGGTGGAACCGGAAGATCTGATCAAGTTCGGTCTGATCCCCGAATTTGTCGGCCGTTTACCGGTTGTAGCCACACTGGAAGAATTGGATGAGGCCGCTCTGGTGCAAATTCTGACCGAGCCGAAGAACGCGCTGACCAAGCAATATCAGAAACTGTTTGCGATGGAAAACGTCGGTCTGGAATTCCGCGAGGGCGTGTTATTGACTATTGCGCGCAAGGCTTTGGCGCGCAAGACCGGCGCGCGGGGGTTACGCTCGATACTCGAACACGCGCTGCTGGATGTGATGTTTGATTTGCCCTCGATGGACAATGTCACCAAGGTGGTGTTGGACGTAACAGCTTCAGGCGATGAAATCAAACCCATCGTCATTTATGCGGATGCTCACAAGGCAGCCTGATTCAGGCGGTTCCGCCCGCTCTTTATATCTTGTCCGGATGAGGTGATTGAATTTATTCAAGCTATCCCCATCTAACTCTTCAATCAACAAATAGGTGATTGCCATGTTAGAACAAGATATCCCCGGTATTCCTGCTATAAGCAATTTACACCCGCTACTGCCGTTGCGCGACGTAGTGGTTTTTCCGCATATGGTGATTCCGTTGTTTGTAGGCCGCTCCAAATCCATCAAAGCCCTGGAAACTGCGATGGAATCGGATAAGAGCATCATATTGGTGGCGCAGAAGTCTGCAGCAAAGGATGAACCGGGCACGGACGATCTTTATGCCATAGGCAGCATGGCAAACATCCTGCAGATGCTGAAATTGCCTGACGGCACCGTAAAAGTGCTGGTTGAAGGAACGCAACGAGCCAATGTGCTGCGTGTCTACGATGCCAAGACGCATTTCGATGCCGAGGTTCATGTCGTTCCCGCCGAGGATGGGACAGATAGTGAATCGGAGGCGATGCGGCGCGTGCTGATCGCGCAGTTCGATCAATATGTGAAGCTCAACAAGAAAATCCCCCCGGAAATACTGACGTCTCTGGCCAGCATTGATGATGCCGGTCGCCTGGCAGATACCATCGCAGCTCACCTTCCGCTCAAACTTGAACAAAAACAGGAGGTGTTGGAAATATTCGGCGTGCGTAAGCGTTTGGATCATTTGCTGGGCCTGCTGGAGGGTGAGATCGATATTCTCCAGGTCGAGAAGCGTATCCGCGGTCGTGTCAGACGCCAGATGGAAAAGAGCCAGCGCGAGTATTACCTGAACGAACAGGTCAAGGCGATACAAAAGGAACTGGGCGAGGGCGAGGAAGGCACCGATTTCGATGAGCTGGAAAAAAAGATCAAGGCCGCGCATATGCCCAAAGAGGCGCGCAATAAAGCCGAATCTGAATTGAAAAAGCTTCATTTGATGTCGCCAATGTCTGCTGAAGCGACGGTGGTGCGCAATTACATTGATGTGCTGATAGGCCTGCCGTGGAAGAAAAAGACCAAAATCAGTGCCGATCTTAACAAGGCAAGTGTGGTGCTGGAAGAAGACCATTACGGGTTGGACAAGGTCAAGGAGCGCATACTGGAGTATCTTGCGGTGCAACAGCGGGTTGATAAACTGAAAGCCCCGATCCTTTGCCTGGTAGGACCGCCTGGTGTCGGCAAGACCTCGCTGGGCCAATCGATAGCACGTGCCACCAATCGCAAATTCGTGCGCATGTCATTAGGCGGAGTTCGCGATGAATCGG
Organism: Gallionella sp.; assembly: GCA_049799235.1. Taxonomy (GTDB): domain Bacteria; phylum Pseudomonadota; class Gammaproteobacteria; order Burkholderiales; family Gallionellaceae; genus Gallionella. The sequence continues at coordinate 692 of JBARHM010000311.1, read as the reverse complement.
AGATACGCGGGCATCGCCGGACCTATATCGGTTCCATGCCGGGCAAGATATTGCAGAACATGAGCAAGGTCGGAGTGAAGAACGCGTTGTTCCTGCTCGATGAAGTCGACAAGATGGGAATGGATATGCGCGGAGATCCTTCCTCGGCGTTGCTGGAAGTCCTTGATCCTGAGCAGAACAGCACATTTGTCGATCATTACGTCGAGGTCGAGTACGACCTGTCCGACGTGATGTTTGTCGCGACCGCGAATACGCTGAATATCCCGGACGCATTGATGGATCGTATGGAGATCATCCATGTTTCAAGCTATATGGAAGATGAGAAGATCAACATCGCCACTCGCTATCTGGTGCCCAAGGCGATAAAGAACAATGGCCTGAAGCCTGAAGAGATCAACATCTCCGAAAGTGCATTGCGCGACATCGTGCGCTACTACGTTCGCGAAGCCGGTGTGCGTGGACTGGAGCGTGAGATTTCAAAGATCTGCCGCAAGGTGGTGAAGGCGCTTTCGCTGAAAGAGCGCGACAAGAAAGTCGTGGTCAATTCGCGCAATCTTGATAAATATCTGGGCGTGCGCCGTTATTCTTACGGGATTGCCGAAAAGAACAACCAGGTCGGGCAGGTGACGGGGCTGGCATGGACCGAGGTGGGCGGCGAATTGCTGACCATCGAAACCGCCGTATTGCCGGGC
>JBARHM010000310.1:0-12842 GCA_049799235.1 Gallionella sp. | reverse complement strand
GTCAGCCATGTTGATGGTCGGCTTCCAGTTCAACTCCTCGCAGGTGTTGGTGATCTTCGGCACGCGGTTCTGTACATCCTGGTAACCCTTGCCGTAATAGGCTGCCGAGGTGGTCTCGACGATCTTCACTTTCTTCGCCGAAGCCTGATACTCAGGATATTCCCTGGCCAGCTTCAACATCATGTCAGCCAGATCGCGGATCGCATAGTTGTTGCTCGGATTGCCGATGTTATAGATCTTGCCGGTTGCGATGCCGTCCTTGTTCGCGATGATCTTCACCAGTGCTTCTATGCCGTCGTCGATATAAGTGAAAGCGCGTTTCTGATGCCCGCCGTCCACCAGACTGATATTCTCGCCGCGCACAATGTGGCCGAGGAATTGGGTGACGACCCGCGAGCTGCCTTCCTTGGGGGTATGGATGGAATCCAGTCCGGCACCGATCCAGTTGAACGGTCGGAATAGCGTGAAGTTCAACCCCTCCATGCCGTAGCCCCAGATCACGCGATCCATCAGTTGCTTTGAGCAGGAATATATCCAGCGCGGCTTGTTGATCGGGCCGCAGACCAATTCGGAATCTTCCGGATCGAATTCCTCGTCGTGGCACATGCCATACACTTCGGAAGTTGACGGAAACACCAGATGCTTGCCGTACTTGACCGCCGAACGCACGATAGGAAGATTTGCCTCGAAATCAAGCTCGAACACGCGCAGCGGTTGCTTGACGTAAGTGGACGGGGTGGCGATCGCAACCAGCGGCAGGATCACGTCGCACTTGCGCACGTGGTACTCGACCCACTCCTTGTTGATCGTGATGTCGCCCTCGAAAAAATGGAACCGATCCCGCCCGATCAGGTCGCTGATCCGGTCGGTGCTCATGTCCATGCCGTATACCTCCCAATCGGTAGTGGCGAGTATGCGATTGGAAAGATGGTGCCCGATGAAACCGTTCACGCCGAGGATCAATACCTTTTTCATTTTAATTTCCTTGACAATTAAATTCCGCGTATCCCCTCCCCCTTGAAAGGGGGGACATAACCAACGACTTGTCTGACGTCGTTTGTCAGCCTAGTCGCTGCTTATCCCACGAGGCGAGAGGGGATGTATTACTTCACCATCTGGTATCACTTACTAAATTCAAATCTTCCCGCGCCAAACTTCGCCGCGAATTCCGCCGCACTCATCTCCGTGCCATCCAGTTCAAAGCGTACCACGCGCAACACACCCTGCCCGCAGATCGCATAAGCCTTGCCTTCCTTGATGTAGAAAGATGACTTCTCCCCAGATGCTGTACATTTGGTCACCAGCGTCCGCAAGATGCGCATCGGTTTCCCCATCAACTGCGTAGTCGCTCCCGGATAAGGCGGCGCCACCGCGCGCACCAGATTGTGTATTGTTTGCGCAGACTGCGACCAGTCGATCACGCCATCTTCCGCTTTGCGTCCGCCAAAATACTCGCCCTTGCTCAGATCCTGCTCCACCGCTTTCGCGCGTCCTGCCAGCAGGTCAGGCAACACTGCGTTCAACGCCATCTCCGCCGCCACGGTAACCTTCTGGAACACTTGCAGCGCAGTATCGTTCGGCAATATGGGCACGGCCTGCTGCGCCACGATGTTGCCGTTGTCCGGCTTCTCGGTCATGTAGTGCAGCGTCGCACCTGTTTCGGTCTCGCCGTGGATTATCGCCCAATTCACCGGCACGCGGCCACGGTAATTCGGCAGCAGCGAACCGTGCATGTTCAGGGCACCGCGCCAGGGGATCTCCAGCAATTCGCGCTTGAGCATCTCGCGATAGTAAAACGAAAAGTAAAAATCCGGATGCAAGGCGCGGATCTGCGCAATCACTTCCGGCGTATTCGGATCGACCGGCGTGATGGTCGGGATGCCATGCAACTCGGCCAATTCGGCCACGCTGTCGAACCAGATGGTTTCGTTCGGGTTGTCTCTGTGAGTCACGACCAGCGCGACATCCACGCCATGCGCTAGCAAGACGGATAGACAGCGCACCCCTACGTTGTGGTATGCAAAGACCACCGCTTTGCTCATAGATTTACACTCACTGAAAGTGACAAGCAATTAAACGGGGTGCGTGCGCCGTTCCCGCACCGAGGCTTCGCCCACCGTGTCTCGGCGCATACACCTCCATTGTGATACGCAAAAACGACGGCTATGATCATAAATGGGTGAAAGGCGAAACGGAAACCCCCTCCAACTCCCCCTTGTCCGGGGGAGAACGATGCTCCCCTCCTGCTCCTCCCCTGATAAGGGGAGGCTGGGAGGGGTTGGGGAGGCCGGGAGGGGTTTGCTCACCCTGCTCAAGCACCGCCTCGACCAGATAGCGCGGCCTGTGGCGCACCTGCTGGTAGATGCGGCCGATGTATTCGCCGAGCAGACCGATGCCGAACAGCGCAATGCCGATCAGGAAGAACATCAACGCGAACAGCGTGAACAGTCCCTCCGCTTCCGGACCTATTATCAGGCGGCGAATCGCCAGGAATACGAAGAACAGCGCGGAGAACACCGAGATCAGCATCCCAAGCATCGAGAACATTTGCAGCGGCAGCAGCGAAAAGCTGGTCATCAGATCGAAGTTAAGGCGGATCAGGCTGTACAGCGAATACTTCGATTCTCCTGCGGTGCGCTCTTCATGCCCGACCACTACCTCGGCGGGATTGCGCGCAAAGGTATACGCCAGCGCCGGGATGAACGTGCTCACCTCCTTGCAACTGTTGATCGCGTCGACGATGCGCCGGTCATAAGCGCGGAACATGCAGCCCTGGTCGGTCATCTTGATGCGCGTGGTGCGTTCGCGCAGCGCGTTGATTACCCGCGAGGCGACATGCCGCCACCAGCTGTCACTGCGCTGGCGGCGGATCGAGCCGACGTAATCGTTGCCCTCGTCCATCTTCGCCAGCAGCAGGCCGATGTCCTCCGGCGGATTCTGCAGGTCTGCGTCGAGCGTGACGATGCGCTGGCCGCGGCTTTGCTCGAAGGCCGCCATGATCGCCATGTGCTGGCCATAATTGCCGTTGAACAGAATCACCCGCGTCACATCGGGACGCTTCTGGAACTGCTCGCGCAGGATAGAGGCGGAACGGTCGCGGCTGCCGTCGTTGACGAACAATACCTCGTATGTGATGCTGAGCGCATCCAGCGCCGGATACAAACGGTCGAACAAGGACTGCAAGCCCTGCTCTTCGTTGTAGACGGGGATGACAACAGATAATTGAGTTGTACTCATAATAAATTCATTTTGCGGGTGAATCGCGGTGTCGCGTGCTCGCTCACTCCTCGCCTATCAATCTGATATGTCTTGTCCTTCGCTGATGGAACTACTAGCCATTCGACTAAGCCCGCAAGCGGGCAAGTCGCTGGTTATGCGCGGCTCCTGGCGCTTCATACCGCAAAAGTGAATTTCTGGAAGCCCCCATAAGGGCGGCATTTTACCGCATGGGGCGCGGATAACGAAATCTGGAATGCACTAAATCAAATGATGGGATTGCTACGCCACCATACTGCCGTGCTTGAATGTAGAGTTAGGCCTTTGGTAGGCGACAAGCATTTACGAAAGATCGGCCTAGAATCGTTGGATTAACACGCCCAAAGCTTTCACCGCCTCCCCAAGTCATACCGGGGCGGATGCAACCAAGCCGAGCCAAATTGCTTAGCGCAAGTACCACAACCTCAGACGGTAGAGCGAAAGCTGTCTCTTTTCTTTTGGGCAATACGGGCACTGTGCGGAAGCTCAGCTGTAATGATGCCAGCGTGCTGACTTTGCTCGAAAGGCAAGGAGTAGAGAGTATCGAGTACTTGCACTTCAAGCGTATTGAGTTGTTCAAGGATGTTGACATAAGAACGTCGAATCTCGATTCCGAAACTTGCGTTTGCCGCATTAACGAGCAAAATAGCCCACCGGTCTTGCAGGTCATCGTCCTCTTCTAAAGTGGCACCTTGCAGGAGCGGGACGGCCAGTTTCAGGGGAACCGCCTGCGTCGGCGCGGAAAGACCCGATTGCTTCAAGAAGTCTTCGGCACGGCGCATAAGGCGCAACTGGCGTTCCCAACGCATGTATTTCAGCCGATCTTCAAAGATGCCAATACCCTGTTCAAGTGATCCAGAAACGAACCGCGCGATGAAGCCACCGGCTTCTCGTGCAGCATCTATAGTTTTCCCCGTAGTCTTCGCGACCTCTTGTACAGCTTTTGACTCTTCTTCCATAATTATTTCGCTAGCACTGTCCGCATCGCCTTACACGTGCGCTCGACATCCGCTTCGCTCATCGCATAGAACATCGGCAGCGAGACGATCTGTTTGCCGACGCGCTCGGCGACCGGGAACATGCCTTCCCTGAAGCCCAGCGCGCGATACAGCTTGAACAGGTGTATCGGCGCGTAGTGGAAGCCGATGCCGATGTTGTGCCGCTCTTTCATCTTCGCCATGAAACCGGCACGGGTGATGCGCTCCGGCAGCACGATCTGGAACAAATGCCAGTTGGTGTTCGTATAATCTTCAGGTGGCAATTGCGCACCGGTCTGCTGCTCGAAATCCTTGCCCAGCGTCGCGAAATAATGCTTGGCCAGTTTGCGCCGCTGCGCGGTGATGTCGTTCAATTTTGCAAACTGTCCGAGGCCGATCGCGGCGGCGATGTCGGTCATGTTGTACTTGCCGCCCAGCACATCCACTTCGATGCCGTCCCAGCCGCCGCGCGTGACGCCCTGCAGCCGGTACTTCTCCGCAAATGTTGCTTCAATCTCGTCGTTTAGCACCAGACAACCGCCCTCGGCGGTGGTGATGTTCTTGTTGGCCTGGAAGCTGAACGAAACGAAATCGCCGAACGAGCCTATGGGTCTTCCCTTCCACGTCGAGCCGATCGCCTGGGCGGCATCCTCGATCACACGCAGCTTGAATTTGTCGGCTATCGCGTACAGCCTGTCCATGTCCACCGGTTTTCCGGCCAAGTACACCGGGATGATCGCGCGGGTCTTGTTCGTGATCGCCGCCTCGACCTTGTCCAGATCGATGTTGCGCGTGACCGGATCGATGTCGGCGAACACCGGCGTCGCGCCGACTTCGAGTATCACGTTCGCGGTCGCGACCCAGGAGATCGGCGTGGTGATGACTTCGTCGCCCGGCCCGATGCCCGCAATGCGCAGCGCGATCTCCATCGTGCAGGTGCCGGAATTGAAGGTACGCACCGGACGGCCGCCGAAATAGGCAGACAATTGTTTTTCGAATTCCTGCACCTTGGGGCCGCTGGTGATCCAGCCGGAGCGCAGCACTTCGCCGACGGAGGCGATGGTGGCTTCGTCGATCGTGGGTTTGGAGAAAGGAAGAAAAGAATTGTTCATTTTAAAGATGCCTCTAAAAATTCAAGTTTCTGATGAACCTGCTAGCCATTCCACTAGGCCACCAAAAAGCGGTAGCCAAGTGGCTGGTTATAAGCCAGGCAAGGCGCAAGCACAAAATTGCGACGCGGCATATTTGCACAATATGTAAGGAGTAATTTTTTGTGAGCAACGCAGCATAGCGACGAAAATTGGATCTTTAGGCTCGAGAGATAATAATGACGCCGAGAATGATGACCCCGATACCAACCAGCTTGGTGACACTCAATGCTTCGCCCAGCAGATACCAGCCTGCAACGGCGGTCACGATATAAGCCATCGACAGCATCGGGAATGCGATGCTGACCGGCACCCGTGAAAGCGCGAGTATCCAGATCACCACGCTCAGCGCATAGCAGAACAATGCTGCGACGATGTGCCACTCGGTTGCCAGCTTCCAGCCTATCGGCAGTATGTTCGCGCTGCTGAACGCAAAATGACCCACCGCATTGGTGCCTGCCTTCATCAATATCTGCGCGGCAGCGTTGAGCATCACGCCGGTGAAGATCAACCCGAAACTGATCAGATTCATATGAAACCCCTGAATGACCCGGTATGCAAATCTTGTTTCATGGTTTGCTCACCACAATAAACTGGGAATCTTCATAGATGGTCTTCATGGTCAATCCCTTTTGTTGCAATCTCGGATAACCGTACACCGGCATGATAGCCAAAGCCTCGGGTTGTGTCGCCCAGACCTTGGCGAATTCAGCTATGGTTGGGACCCAGCGCTGCGGCTCCTGCTGGATGCCGAAGCTCATCTCGTCCTGATACTCCACCAATGTGAAGATGCGCTGCAAATAGAATGCCAGCGTCCATTCATAGGTCAGCACCGAGTAGAACGGCACTTCCGGTTTGACCTCGGCGCGTATCGCTTCGGCGATGTGCTTGGCGGAGCGATCGCGCGCCACTTCGTTGTAGCCGGATAGCCCGATCTGTGCTGTCAGCAGTGCACTAACCGCCAGCACCAAGACTGCCATCCCCTTCTTTGAGCGCCACAGCAAAGCCATGCCACCCAGTGATCCTGCCAGAAGAAACAGTCCGGCAACCATCATCCAGGCGCCGAATCTCGGATACAGCTCGGCCTGCTGCTGAGTGTCGGCGAACTTTCCTGCATTCGCCGCCAACACCAGCCAAGCCAGCGCGACCAACACCATAGGCGCGATCTGCCAGAACAATGTCCGCTCGCGCATCACGGAGATGCGCTGGCCCATCAGCAGCGCTAATGCCGGGAACATCGGCAACAGGTAGGACGGCAACTTTGAGCCGGACACCGTGAAGAACAGGTAGATGAACACCGCCCAGATCATCAGGAATCGCTCGGCATTGAACAATTTTTCCGGCTGTCTGCCCCGGCGCCAGGCCCTTAACAGGCTATCGAACATCAACAACGTCCAGGGCACCGCGCCGATCAGCAGGATAGGGATGAAGTAATACCAGGGTTGATAGCGTCCCAGTTCCTTGGTGGTGAAACGCGTGTAGTGCTCATAAATGAAGAAGCGTCCGAAGAACTCGGGATTGGCCTTCATCACCAGACAGAACCATGGCGCGGCGATCAGCAGAAAAACTGCCAGACCGGACAGCCAGTGCATCCGTTTCAGCACACTGAAATCACGTTCCACGAGGCAATAGATGAACAGCGCCGCTCCCGGCAGTACTATGCCCATCAACCCCTTGCTCAACACTGCCAGCGCCATGGCCGCCCACGCAAGCAGCATCCAGTTCCGCTGCTCGCTTTTGACGGCTCTTGTCTGCCCGATCAACAAACCGGCGATGCTCAACGTGATGAAGAACGTCACACCCATATCCAGCGTATTGATGTGCCCGATCAAAACATATATCAGACTGCTGCCCACCAGCAACGCGGCATAACCCCCTGCCTCGCGTCCGAACAGCCGTGAACCTGCAAACCACACCAGAAATATCCCGGCAAATCCGGTCAATCCGGTCCACAGACGCGAAGTCCATTGATGTTCACCGAACACGGTGTAAGCGATCGCGGTCGCCCAGTATTGCAGCGGCGGCTTTTCGAAATACTTGAGGTCGTTCAGGCGAGGTGTAGTCCAATCGCCGCTTGCCACCATCTCGCGCGGGATCTCGGCATATCGCCCTTCGTCCGGCTTGATCAATGTGCGGTATTCGAGATTGGCGAACCAGATCAGCGCGACGGCAATGATCAGCCACCAGAGCTGCTTCCTGGAAATATGCAGTTTGTTTGTCATTGCTGTATTTTCCAGGCTGCACGCAAACGCTGCGCGGTGCGAAAGGTCCGTTCGAGCTGTTCCTCATCATGATTGGCAAGCGCAGCGCTCATCTGAATCAACTCTGTGGTGTAAATCCGCAATTCGTTCAGCAAGGCGTCCCGATTCGCCATGCAGATGTCCCGCCACATCTCCGGCGAACTGGCCGCGATGCGGGTGAAATCGCGGAATCCGCTGGCGGCGAACGACAGTAACAGGTCGCGGTTATCGCGCTGCGCAATGACGTGCACCAGCGCAAATGCCAGCAAATGAGGCAAATGGCTCACTGCGGCGAATATCTCGTCATGCTGTGCGGGGGTCAGTTCGTTCACCATGGCACCGCACAACTCCCATGCATGGCGCACGCGAGCCACCGACTCGGCATTGTTCTCCGGCAACGGCGTCAGCACCACCTTTTTCCACTGGAACAGATCGGTGCGCGCCGCAGAAGCACCGCTCTGTTCGGCTCCCGCGATTGGATGCGCGGGCACGAATTGCGCCACCTTGTCACCCAGTCGCGCGTAAGCCTCGCGCACCACGTCGCTCTTGGTGCTGCCGCAATCCGTGACCAGGGTTCGAGTACCGATGTGCGGTGCGATGCGAGTCATCAACTCCGCCATCTGCCCGACTGGCGTCGCCAGCACCACCAGATCGGCGTCTTTAAGTTCGGCAGCCGCATCCTTCCCGATGCGATCGATGACGCCGAGTTGCAGTGACTGTGCCAACGGCAGTTCGCTCCGCCCGAAGCCCACCAGCGTATCCACCGCACGCGCTTTTCGCAATGCCATCGCGAATGAGCCGCCGATCAGGCCGACACCGAAAATGACGATTTTTTTGAATTTTGGTTGTGTCATGGTTTCCTCTACCCTCACCCCCATAACGGAGAGAGGGAATTAAAGCGATCTGCCTACCGCTTTGGCGATACCGCCCAGTGTACCCATCAGCTTCTTCAACTCGTCAGGTGTCAGTGCCTGATCTGCGTCGCACCAAGCCTCGCAGGGATTCGGGTGCATCTCGACCAGCAGCCCGTCCGCACCCGCGGCGATCGCCGCCTGCGACAGGGCCGGCACCATCCATGCCTTGCCGCCGGCATGCGAGGGATCGACGATCACCGGCAAGTGGGTTTCCTTCTTCAGCACCGGTATCGCGGTCACGTCCAGTACGTTGCGGTAATAAGTCTCGAAAGTGCGGATGCCGCGCTCGCAGAAGATGATGTTGTGGTTGCCGCCAGCCGCGATGTATTCCGCTGCCATCAGCCATTCCGATATGGTCGCCGACATGCCCCGCTTCAGAATAACCGGCTTGTTGATGCGCCCGACTTCCTTGAGCAAATCGAAATTCTGCATGTTGCGCGTGCCGATCTGGATCACATCCACGTCAAATTCCATGAAGGTGTCCAGCATGCGGATGTCCATCAGCTCGGTAACTATGGGCAATCTGTATCTGCCTGCCGCCTTGCGGAACATGTCCAGGCCTTCCACACCCTTGCCCTGAAAGGTGTACGGGCTGGTGCGCGGCTTGAATGCGCCGCCGCGCATCAAACGGCAACCGGCCTCATGCACGAACCGCGCCGACAGATCCATCTGCTCCTGGGTCTCGACCGAACACGGTCCCGCGATGACCTGGATCTGATTGCCGCCCAACTTCAGGCCGCCAATATCTATGACGGTATCTTGCTTGTGCGATTCGCGCGAAACGATCTTGTATTGCTTGGCGATATGCATCGCCGACTCCACGCCTGGCAGCGGCGTGAACATTTCCTCGGTCAGAGGGCTTTCATCGCCGATCGCGCCGATCACGGTGCGCTCGACACCACGCGATATGTTCGCCTTCAAGCCCGCTGCTTCAAGCCGCTTTACCACTGCGCCGATCTGCGCGTCAGTGACATCCTTGCCCATTACGATGATCATTACTGCTCTCCCTTCCCTCTCCTCGGCCCCTCGCTACGCTCTCCCCTCCCGCTTTTCCCTTATCCAACTTTCCCCCGCAAGCGGGAGAAAGAGCAAACGAGAAAGGCAATGTTCGATCCCCGGGCGAGGAGGCGAACGAATCGCTACGCGAGTTTTATGTTAAAGCCTGCTGCAACGCAGACAAAAATTTTTCGTTCTCTGTTTCCAGACCGATGCTGACGCGCAACCAGTCCGGCATGTCGTAATTGGCGATGGGCCGCACGATCACGCCCGCTTGCAACAGGCTGCGGTAGATGCGCATCGCATCCACGATCCTGAAGCTGACGAAATTACCGAACGAAGGAATATACTCCAATCCCAGCGCAGTCAAGCCGTCCACGATCTGCTTCATGCCGCGCAGGTTCAGCGCGAAGGTTTGCCGGACGAATTCTGTATCCTGCAGCGCCGCCACTGCCGCTGCCTGGGCCACGCTGTTGACGTTGAACGGCTGGCGCACGCGGTTCATCATGTCCGCCACCTGCGCATGAGCGAACGCATAACCCACGCGCAAACCGGCAAGGCCATAGGCCTTGGAGAAGGTGCGCGAAATGATCAGATTGGGGAATTCGTGCAGCCATGCCACCGAATCGTAACGCATATCCACTGGCAGGTATTCGTTGTACGCCTCGTCCAACACCATCAGAATCTGCGACGGCAGCGCGCGCATGAATTCAAGCAAATCCGCCGCGCTCAGAAAGGTGCCGGTCGGGTTGTTCGGGTTGGCGATGAACACCAGCTTGGCCTTCTGCTCGACGGAAGTCTTGAGCATCGCTTTCAGGTCGTGTCCGAAAGCGATCGCTGGCACACTGATGCCGACCCCGCCCACCGCCTGCGTCGCCAGCGGATAGACCGCGAAGGCATGATCAGAATACACCGCCTTGTCACCCACTGTGAGGAAGGCGCGCGCAGCCAGCTCCAGCATGTCATTGGAACCGTTGCCCAGCACGATGCTTGAGTGTTCGATGCCGTAGCGTTTGGACAGCGCGTCCTTCAGCTCAAAGCCGTTGCCGTCAGGATACAGCGCGATGGTCTTGATCGCCTCATGCATCGCGTCGACGGCCCGCGCGCTGCAACCGAGCGGATTCTCGTTCGAGGCCAGTTTCACGATGCCGGTGATGCCCAGTTCGCGCTCCAGTTCCGAGATCGGTTTGCCGGGCTGATAAGGGGCAATGGCGCGGATGTAAGCCGGTGCCAATTCAGAATAATTCATTGGATACTTTCATAAATTCATCTTCCGGGCGCATTGCGTTGTCGCGTGCTCGCTCACGCCTCGGCTATCTTTTCGATATGTCTCGTTGTTCGCTGCGCGGCTCATGGCACTGCATCCCGAAATACTGAATTTCTAAAAGCATCCATTAATTTATGAGACAAAGATCAGACTGCGACCGGATACGAACCCAGCACTTTGACGAAGGATGCAACCTTCCTGAGTTCTGCCAGCGCAGCAGCCACCTTGGTGTCTTCCTGGTGTCCTTCGATGTCCACATAGAAAACATATTCCCACATGCCCGAACGTGCCGGTCGCGATTCCAGCCTGGTCATGCTGACACCATGTCTGGCAAGCGGAACCAGCAGATCATGCACCGCACCGGGACGGTTCTCGGCAGACATCACCAGCGAAGTCTTGTCGTTGCCCGAAGGCGCGACATGCTGGTTGCCCAGCATCAGAAAGCGCGTGGTGTTGCTGGTTTCGTCCTCGATATTTTCCACACACAGGCTCAGGCCAAATCGAACCGCAGCCTGGCTGCCGGCAATCGCCGCGCTATGCGGATTTTCTGCTGCCAGCCGGGCCGCCTCGGCATTGCTGGCGACAGGTATGCGTGCAGCGTGTGACAGATTGGTGTTTAACCATCCCTGACATTGGCCCAGCGATTGCGGATGGGAATAGACCGTCTTGATACCGCCGGAGTCACAATGTTTCGCCAGCAGGCATTGATGGATAGGCAACAGCACTTCGCCGCAGACCTGCAATGTGCTTTGCATAAACAGGTCCAGGGTGCGGCCTATCGCTCCCTCGCTGGAATTTTCCACCGGCACCATGCCGTACTGTGCTGCGCCGCTTTCCACCGCACGAAACACCTCGTCGATGCTCGCACAGGGATATCCGTGCACCGCCCTGCCGAATCGCTTCAGGGTGGCCAGTTCGCTGAACGTTCCTTCCGGACCAAGATAGGAAACTGTCAATGGCGCTTCCAGCGCGCGGCATTGCGACATCACTTCGGTGAATAACTGCGCCACGGCCGCATCGCTCAGCGGACCGCTGTTGCCGGTTTGCAAACGCTTGAGCACCTGCGCCTCGCGCTCCGGGCGCATTATCTTTCCATCCTCCTTGAGACGGCCGATCTGTTGCGCGAGCCCGGCGCGCTGATTGAACAACTTCAGCAACTCATCATCCAGATGGTCGATCTGATTGCGCAGCTTACTCAATTTCTCGCTCATACGTGTGTCCGGACTTAACCAGCCGCTTGGCTGTCGTCTTTTGACAGTCTAGCGGAATGGCTAGTAGTTTTATCAAATATGTTGCGAATTGCTTCAGGTAATGGATTATCGCTCATCGCATTTCGGCTTATACCATCCTCATGCCGTTTTCGACAAAGGCAGATCGCGCACCATCAGCACACCGGGGATGGCAGCGATCTCCGCGATCAAGGCATCTGTCAGCTTAGAATCGGTATCCACCAGCGTGTATGCCATTTCACCGCGCGACTTGTTCATCATGTTATGGATGTTGATGCCCGCCTTGGCCAGCGTGGTGGATATCTGTCCCAGCATGTTCGGCACGTTGCTGTTGGCGATCGCCACGCGGAACTCCGATTCGCGGGGCATCACCAGCGTCGGGAAGTTCACCGTATTGGTCAGGTTGCCGTGTTCCAGATAATCGCGCACCTGGTCCACCACCATCACCGCGCAGTTCTCCTCCGCTTCCTCGGTGGAAGCGCCCAGATGCGGCAACGTCACCACATTGTGCTGTCCCTGCAAATTCTGCGCCGGGAAATCGCACACATAGCAACGCAGATGTTTGCTGTTCAGGCCCGCCAGCACCGCGTCACTATCCACGATCGCATCGCGCGCGAAATTCAAAAGCACGCTGCCGGCCTTCATCGCCTGCACACGCTGGGCATTGATCAGACCGCGCGTCGCGTCCAGCATCGGTACATGCAGCGTGACGAAGTCGCTGTTCCTGAGCAATTCCTCGACGCTGTGCGCTTTTTTCACCTGCGACGAAAGACCCCATGCCGCATCCACGGTGAGTTCCGGATCGAAGCCAAACAC
>JBARHM010000309.1:0-3458 GCA_049799235.1 Gallionella sp. | reverse complement strand
GTTGCCCCTCGCTTTGCTCTGCCCCTCTGATATGGGGAAGGAGTGGAATCCAGCCGCCTTGAGGTGGCTCACGGTTTTATTGGCGCCTTTGAGGCGCTCGCCCAATAAGCCTCCGGCTTTGCCGGAGGTCATTTAACTGATTCGCCAGATAATCCAAGGCTCATTCCTTGGTGCGCGGCTTCCTGAATCCCTAAGACAAACACCGATGGAATAATGCGTTTTCATCTTATGGCGGATTCGGCAAAACGTAGATATTCTGTATCGGCCGCAAGCCCATAACACAATCACAATTACGTTCGATGAATAGTTTTCCTGTTTAACGAAATCGGGCGTCGTGTTCCGGCGCGCGTTGCGGGGGAGTGCCGGCGTTCGGGGAGCACTGCCGAGACGCGTGGCGAAAAATGGAAATTGCAACAATATGAACGCATAACTCGAACTGTCTCAATGGATAACTGAGGGCGCAATGCAGTTCCTACCAAATCCGGCCTTGCCTAGCGTCGGAAACAGAATCATAGATTCCGAGCACAATAAATTGCTCGGAATGATCAGCGATATAGCGCAGTTGATCCATATACATCACGGCGTGGCCCTGTCAGTGGCAATAAGGCTGCTCAACGAGGGCTTGCGTGATTATTTTGCGGCAGAGGAAAAGGTTGCGCGTGCGGTCAACTTTGACTTTGCCGATCACCGGCTGGCACATCAAAAATTATTTAACGAGATAAAGCTCATAACGGGCAGGATAATGAGCCAAAACGACAGATGGTCCAGCCTTGAGAGAAAAGATTGCATCACATCATTGAACGATTGCTTGATTAAACACATCAAGGTGGATAGCAAGCCGTTCAAGACAGTGCTGAACACTTATTCTTACGACTTCAAGCCCGGCGGCTCAACCACTTCGAAGTGATAGTCCCCGGAGCTCAATATCCCAGCGCCCTTGCTCCCTGATAGAACGCGAAACTCACCAGCCACGCCAGCCCCAGAGACCAAGCGAGGGACAGCGCGGTGAAGCTGGTCTGTTTTGATTCGCTTTGCAGCGTGGCGATAGTGGCCAGGCAGGGTGTGTAGAGCAGCGTGAACAGCATGAAACTGTAGGCCTGCACCCAGTCCAGTTGATGGCTGATCGCGCCGCCGAGCGCATCGCCGGAGAGGCCATAGATCACTGCGAGCGCGCCGATCACGATCTCCTTGGCGATGAAGCCGAAGATCAGCGCGATGGTGAGTTGCTCGTTGATGCCGAGCGGCGCGAAGAACGGATGCATTGCCCCGCCTATCATGCCCGCCCAGGTGTCTGTGCTGGCGGGTGCAGCGGAAGGCGGCAGATTGGTGAGCAGCCATACCAGCACCACGCCTGCGACGATGAACTTGGTTGCGCGGCGCAGGAAGTGCCGCACTTCCAGCCAGCCGCGCAGTGTCATCTGGCGCAAGGTAGGGAAACGGTACGGCGGAAGTTCAAGCACGAACGGTTCATTGTTCTTGAAGCGTCCCTTGAAAAGCAAAGCGGTGAGTATCGCGGTGGCGAAGCTGAACAGGTACAGGCTGAACAGCACGACAGGCGCGGCTTTTGCCGTAAACAGCGCGGCAGTGAAGAAGATGAATACCTGCAGGCGCGCCGAGCACAGCGAAAGAGGTATCACCAGCATCGTGAGCAGGCGCATCGCGCGCGAGCGCATCACGCGCGTGCCCATCAGCGCAGGCACGTTGCAGCCGAAGCCCATCAGCAGCATCACGAAGCCGCGGCCGTCCAGCCCCAGGCGCGACATCAGCGCGTCCATCAGAAACGCTGCGCGTGAAAGATAGCCGCTGTCCTCCACGATCGCCATGAACAGAAAGAACAGCACGATGATCGGCACGAACGCAGCGACGGTGGTCACGCCGTTGTAGATGCCGTCCAGCAGCAATCCCTGTAATGCTTGTGGCAGGCCGCTCGATAGCGGCTCGAGTCCAGCGACGCGGAACCAGCCGAGCAGGTCATTGACGACACCCTGCAACGGCTGTCCGAGAAAGAACACGCCTTGGAACAGCAGATACATGACGCCAAAAAAGATCGGCAGGCCAAGCAAGGGATGCAGCATGACGCTATCCAGTTTTTCGGTCAGGCTGTCCGAAAGCTGCGCCGGCACCTGCACCGTGCTCTTCAGCACGTGCGCCATTTCGGTTTCGATTTGTTCGTCTTTTTCCAGCTGGCTGCGCAGTTCCTCAGCCATGCCGGGTGTCGGGTAGCGCAGCGCGTTTTCGACGGCCTGCATCGCTTCCGGATAGCCGCTGCCATATTTTGCGCTGAGCAGGAAGATCGGCAGCTCCAGCATTGCGGACATCATTTCCACATCGATGCTGATGCCGAATTTCTTCGCTTCGTCGGCCATGTTGAGCACCACTACGATGTTCATGTCGAGCTGCTTGAGTTGCAAAAGCAGGCTCATCTGGCGTTCGATCTGCGTGGTGTTCAGGATGACCAGCGCGAGGTCGGGCACGTTATCGTGCAGGAAGTGGCGGACCACTTGCTCGTCGTCGGAGAAGCCGTGCAGGTCGTAGATGCCGGGCAGGTCGATGATCTCGACCATGTCACCGCGCAGCAGGATCTTGCCGCTGAGCAATTCGACGGTGATGCCAGGCCAGTTTCCGACCCGCGCCGCGCCGCCGGTCATGCGGTTGAACAGCGTCGACTTGCCGGTGTTGGGCATTCCCAACAGCGCAATGCGCTTCATGATTTTTTCACGGTGATTTTGGTTGCTTCGATGCGCCGAAGCAAAATGTCGGTGGTGCCGATGCGAACTTGCAATGGGCCGGAGAAGCTGGCCTTGCGTATCATCTCGATCTGCTTGCCGCTGCGGAAACCGAGTGCCAGCAGTCGCAGATGTAAAGCTTCTTCGGCATGTATGGAGACTATGGTGGCGATCTCGCCGGGATGCAGGGTGGTAAGTGTGATCGCAGACATTACGCCGCCAAAATTCAAGAGTGGCGTCATTATTCCACAGTCGGGCGGTTTTTGTCGCATAGCCCCTTTGGTGCGTGCAGGTATTCAGGTAAAATGCGCGCTTTCGACGAGCACATACAATATGATCACAGGCAGCATGGTAGCAATCGTCACGCCCATGAACGAGGACGGCAGTCTCGATCTGGCTGCGTTCCGGGGGTTGATCGATTTCCATATCGAACAGGGCACGGATGGCATCGTCGTGGTCGGCACGACCGGCGAATCGCCCACCGTCGATGTGGAAGAACATGAGTTGCTGATCGCGGAGGCAGTGAAGCATGCCGCCGGGCGCATTCCCATCATCGCCGGAACCGGTGCCAACTCGACCAGGGAAGCCATCGAACTGGCATCCTTTTCAAAAAAGGCCGGCGCAGATGCTTCGCTTTCAGTAGTCCCTTATTACAACAAGCCGACTCAGGAAGGTCTGTATCAACACTTCAGGGCCATCGCCGAAACGGTGGCCATGCCGCATATCCTGTAT
>JBARHM010000308.1:0-3375 GCA_049799235.1 Gallionella sp. | reverse complement strand
CTGCAGCTTGGTCGACTTGTCCACCACATGCACAGGAGTGGTGATCTTGCCGCAGTCATGCAGCAATCCGGCTATCTTGAGCTCCCTGCGATCACGATCGGTCATTACGAAATCCCTGAGCGGGCCTCGCTGGGTACGACTGACCGCCTCGGCAAACATCATGGTCAGTGCCGGCACCCGGGCACAATGTCCGCCGGTATAGGGTGACTTATCGTCGATAGCGGTATTGATCAGCTGGATGAATGCCTCGAACAATTCTTCCAGTTGCGCGATGAGGCGATGATTGGTCAAAGCGATGGCGGCCTGCGACGCGAGCGACTCGAGCAACTGCTGGTCATCCGTTGAAAACTTCACGATCTCGCCACTTTCCCGGTCCAGTGCATTGATTAGCTGGAGCACGCCGATGACTTCATCCTCATGGTTGCGCATCGGCACGGTCAAAAAAGACCGTGAGCGATAACCGGTCTTGGCATCGAAATTCTTGGTGCCGGAAAAATCGAAGCCTTGAGCCATGTAGGCATCAGGGATGTTTACCGTTTCACCGCTCAAAGCCGCATGACTCACCACCATGGCATGATTGGCGTTACCAGTCTCGTCGTAAAGCCGGATCGGATAGAAGCCGATCGGAACGCCGCTTGTGCCGCCCATCGCAGTCTTGAGCGTGTCATTTCGCAAAATCTCGAAACGCAGCACTTGTAGTTCCGGTTCGTAAAGATAGAGCGTCCCGGCATCCGCATTGGTAATACGTTTTGCAGCGACCAGTATGGTTTCCAGCAGACTGTTGAGATCGTGCTGCCGGGACAGCGCGACACCAATTTCGTTGAGTTCCTTGAGGCGATGCAGCAGATAATCGGAAGAATGCATAGGCAATCGTTTGATTTATTATTTGATACAGACTGCTCGCACTTGATGCATATCGGTAATGCCTTGCAGCACTTTCTCCATGCCATCCTGCTTCAGCGTGTGCATCCCTTCATCCAGAGCGATAGCCAATAATTCGGCGACGCGCGAGTGCTCCTGGATGGCTTTCTTCACCGGATCGCTGCCGATCAGCAGCTCATGCAAGCCCACCCGCCCGCGATACCCGGTACCGGTACATTTATCACAGCCTACCGGAGAGTAAAGCGTGAACTTTCCCTGTTTATCTGCAAATAATTTACCCCACTCCGCATACAGTGCTTTCATCGCGGCAGCCGGGTCTCTCTTCCAGGTTGCAGTATTGGTCAGTTCGGAGCTGTACTCGGTGAGCATCGCCTTGATCTCCTCGTTGGTCGCAACATGCGGTTTCTTGCAGTCGGCACACAGGCGTTTCGCCAGGCGCTGGGCAAGAATGCCCAGCAGCGCATCGGAAAAGTTGAACGGATCCATACCCATATCCAGCAGACGGATGATGGATTCGGGCGCGCTATTGGTATGCAGGGTTGCAAACACCAGGTGGCCGGTCAGCGAAGCTTCGATACCGATGGAGACGGTTTCCTTGTCGCGCATCTCACCGACCATGATCACATCCGGATCGGCACGCAGAAAAGCGCGCATGATGATAGGAAAATCCAGCCCGGCTTTTTTGTTGATCTGCACCTGACGCAGTCCCTTCTGGGTGATTTCGACCGGATCTTCTACCGTCCAGATTTTGGTGTCCGGTTTATTGATGAACTTGAGGATTGAATGCAGCGTGGTGGTTTTACCGGAACCGGTCGGGCCGCACACGAAGAACAAGCCGTATGGTTTGCTGACCGTAGTCTGGATCAATTCTGAATTGCGCGCCGAGAATCCCATTTTTTCGAGCGGCAATGGCTCGCCGGAGGCCAGAATACGCATCACCACGTCTTCCACACCGCCTTGTGACGGGATAGTCGCCACACGAAGTTCGATATCCAGCGGGCCGAACTTCTTGAACTTGATCTTGCCATCCTGAGGTCTGCGCTTTTCGGAAATATCCAGATCGCACATGATCTTCAGGCGCGTCACCAGCGCGTTACGATAAGTCGAGGGTACCTCGATGTAATTGAGCAGCGAACCGTCTTTGCGCACCCGTATCTGGGTCTTGGCCTTGCCCGGTCCCGGTTCAACGTGTATGTCGGATGCGCCCATCCGGTAGGCATCCACGATGATCTTGTTGACCAGCTTGACCAGTTCGTTGTCGGCGGCGGCACTGACATCTTCCTGGCTTACGCCGGAAATCTCCTCCTCGTCTCCGCCGAGGCTGGTCAGCAAATCATCCACCGATGAGTCATCCGCGGCAAAGCTGCCGGTACCATCCACGGATGATTTCCCGCCATAGAACAAATCCAGGTATTGGGTGAACTCGCGCTGCGAGCAAACCAGATAGTTAAGCCTGTTTTTGGGGAAAATGTTGTTAACCACCCGTGAAGCCTGGATCCGCTCCGGGTCTGTGGTCAATATCATCAAACCATCCTGGGTCTCGTCTATCGGAATCCAGTGGCCGCTTTTGACATATTCGCGCCTCAGGTTACGCAACAACTCGGTCGGCTTGACGCGATCCGCACGAAATGGCTCATAAGGAACCCCGAAGAAGCTGGACATCGCCTTGCCCAGGGCGGCGTTACTGACCTGGAATTCATCGATCAACACATCTTCGATGTCGATCCCTTTGCGCCGCGCGGTGCGCGTTGCCAGTTCGAATTCTGCTGCTGAAAGCACCGCGTCGGCAACCAGGTAGTCATACTTGGTTTTTGCCGTTGTGCTTTGCAGGCGCTGGCGCAACGCCACCGCCATGGTTTGTGCCAGTTCCTTCGCCCCTTCCTCTATCGATGCGGCGAACGGTACACCGGCTTTGTTGTTGATGACCTGGATAACACCCACCAGATCGTTATTGGTTGCATCCAAGACAGGAACGACAAGCATCTGCTTGGTGCGGTATCCGGTGCGCTTGTCCACTTCCTGCAAAAAACGCAAGTGCGGACTGTAGAGCGCCAACTCCTTTTCATCGTAAACATCCTTGATGTTGAGCAGCTTTTTTTTCATTGCCGCATAACCCGCTATGCTTTGCTCAGCGATCGGCAACTTGAGATCCTTGAAGGAATTCAGGCCGGTCTTGACTTTGGAAACGAGCGAAACATTGTCGTCGCCGACCACATAGATGGTCAGGCGGTCAGCATTGAACAATGTGCAGATGTCCTTGCTGACATCCAGCATGATTTCTTCCACATTGCCGGTGGCGTGTATTTTGTTGGTGACATGACTGAGATTCTTGTTGAACTCGAGCTTGATGTTCATTTCACCGGCACTTCCAGCCGCGCCTTTGGTCGCCATTACTGTACTCATATCTATACCCCCTGCCTAACTCATCTAACTACCAGGATTCCCGAATATCTTGCCGGCTAAAGCACCAGCCAAGGCCAGTCACTCCCTATC
>JBARHM010000307.1:0-6686 GCA_049799235.1 Gallionella sp. | reverse complement strand
GCTTCATCTAAACGGCTCAAATTCCGTAGGATAACGCCCAAGTTGATATACGCTTCAGCAAAATCCGGCTTGATCTCCAGTGCCCGCCGATAGCTGGCCTCGGCTTCATCTAGCCGGCCCAATTCCTTGAGGGTATTACCCAAGTTGTAATGTGCACCGACGTAATCCGGCTTGATCTCCAGTGCCCGTCGATAGCTGGCCTCGGCTTCATCTAGCCGGCCCAAATCCTTGAGGGTGTTACCCAAATTGCCAAGCACCATCGCATCACTCGGTAACAGTGCTGCGGCTTTTTGCAAGGGCACCAGCGCGTCCGCACTCCGCCCAGTCTGGTTGAACACCGCACCCAACAACATCCAGCCAAACCCGTGCATGGGGAAACGCACCGTCATAGCCTGGGCGAGTGTCGCTGCTTCTGTATATCTTCCCTCTGTGAATCGTGCCACCAGTGTATTTATCTCTTGGGAGCTGGGATTTTTTTCCTGGTGCGTGGCAGATATTCTGGCCGATTTACCCTGCTTGGTGGGTTTGGTCATGGTGAGCTATGGCTTGTTTGAGGGCTTGATCAATAGTCAATGTAGCAATTTGCTGCAGTATTCCAGCGTCAATCATAAATAATTATAATACATAGCAGACTATTTTTATGTAGGGCGCAAAACAGGACAAAAACAAACTTTTGGTCGCTTCCTGCCGTAATATAAATTCCGATACGGCACGCAATCGTAATTCGCGTCCAGCGATTCACCTTGCGGTGGCTGAAATAAAAAAACGCCTCATTGCAGGAGCGCATCTGCGCGCAAAGGTGCTTGCTGCCGCACGTTTAGTCTCTCGGCACCGGTACTGAAGGTTTTGGATGCAACGTAGTTGCTGGCGCTTCATCGGCATGCAGTTTGCGCCATTGTGCGGGCTCCATGATCTCTGCGCCCGCCCACAAACCGCGACGCGCCTGCTGCGCCTCGTTCTGCAACGCAACGTAGACCTTGTTGCTGTGGTAATTGGAACGCTCCCAAGCCATGCCGCGCCTAACCTGTTCCTCGTTGATGCTCTTTCCGTCCACCGCAAGCTGTGCCACCAGTCTGCCGTAGATGTCTACTGCCTGCGTGTTCAAGCTCACCTGTTTGTGCAGCACCAATTCAGACAGGGATTTCCTTGATGCAATGCCATCTGGCTGTCCCTTTTCCGGCGCATCGATATCGGCCAGCCGGACCTTGAACGGCGGGCCGCCGTTTCTCATCACCATTACAGTGTCACCGTCGATCACGGAGATGACCCTGGCGGTGAATTGTCCTGCGTGCGCCGCAACAATCGCACTGACCGACAACAATACCAGCAGTATGATACGCATCGACACCCTGCTAGATCAGCATGCTTTTGATCAAGGCGAGGCACATCAGCGCATAGCCGGCTGCGAGCAGATCGTCAAACATCACGCCGAGTCCACCGTGCCAGTTGCTGTCGAAATAGTGTATCGGTGGAGGTTTGGCGATATCGAAGAAGCGGAACAGCGCGAAGGCCAATAGTGACCATTCCCACCCGGCCGGAGTGAAGAACAACACCAGTACGAAGGCCACGATCTCGTCCCACACGATGCCGCCATGATCTGCCACGCCCAGTGCCTTGCCGGTGATGTCGCATATCCACACGCCGATCGCGAATGCCCAGATCAGCACCAAAAGGAACACCACATCCGCCAGACGCGGGGAGAGATACCAGTACATCGGGAAGGCCACCAGTGTACCGAAAGTTCCGGGTGCTTTGCTCGCCAGCCCGCTGCCAAATCCGAATGCCAGCAGATGCGCCGGGTGGCTGAACAAAAAACGCCAGTCAGGCTTTACAACTGATTCACCGGAAGTGGTCATATCCACCAGCCTCCACATCGATCAAATTACCCGATGCATCGTGCACGACGCAGCCGCGTCCCGCAACAATTTCCCCGATGCAGGTCAGCGGTAACTCTAACCTTTTACTGATTCCCATTATTTCGGCATGGCGCATGACAGGCGCGGTAAAACACAGCTCGTAATCATCTCCGCCGGACAAGACACACTGCCTTCCCAGCGACTGCTGCATATATACACGCAATGCTGTCGAGACAGGCAAAAGTGCGAAGTCGATTTCCGCGGCCACTCGCGAGGCATCGAGAATATGACCCAGATCGCCGAGCAATCCGTCGGAAATATCGATCGCGCT
The DNA here is from genome assembly GCA_049799235.1 of Gallionella sp. Lineage (GTDB taxonomy): Bacteria > Pseudomonadota > Gammaproteobacteria > Burkholderiales > Gallionellaceae > Gallionella. Next base: position 4,499 of record JBARHM010000307.1, on the reverse strand, counting down.
ATTGGCGATAGCGCGCAGCGCCACGCCCAGCGCGATACGCGGCTGCGGTTGATGCAAGGCAGGTGCGCAGGCCGCAAGCTCGTCCACTGACAACACTATATGGTTTTTCAGATGCGCCAGTGCCAAAGCCGCATCTCCCAGAGTTCCGGAGACCCATATTTCATCGCCGATTTGCGCGCCGCTGCGCCGCAAAGCCTGCTGTTCGGGAACCTCGCCGAATATCGTCACGCACAGATTGAGCGGCCCGCGCGTGGTATCACCGCCCACCAGTTCCACGCCATACTGATCAGCCAGCGCAAAGAAACCCGCGCTGAATCTTTCCAGCCAGGCTTCATCTGCCCCACCCCCATCTTTACGGAGCAGCGCAATCGCCAGCATAGCCCACCGTGGAATCGCGCCCATCGCGGCCATATCCGACAGGTTCACCGCCAGCGTCTTGTGTCCCAGCATGTAAGGGTCCGCATCAGGAAGGAAGTGTGTGCCGCTCACCAGCATGTCGGTCGATACTGCGAGCACATTCCCTGCGCTCGCTTGCAGCAGCGCGGCATCATCCCCTACGCCAAGCAGCGCGTTCGGCGCGGCACGAGTGAAATAACGGCGGATCAGATCAAATTCCGTCATACGGAATCATCCTGATCACGCTTTGCCGTGCCCTGCAAATTCTGGCGAGCGAAGTTGCGCCGCAAGCTTGTCGAGTACTCCGTTGACATATTTGTATCCATCAGTTCCGCCAAACGTTTTGGCCAGTTCAACAGCTTCGTTGATGACGACCCGGTAAGGCGCTTCCGGATGGTGTGAAAGTTCGAATGTCCCCAGCAATAGCACTGCGAATTCCACCGGGCTGAGTTCGATGAGCGGCCGGTCCAGGTGCGGCGCGATCATTGCCTCGATGTCTGCATGCTGGACTAATGCCCCGCGCAATAACCGGGAAAACAATTCCTTGTCGTAGCGACCTAGATTCTTCTCGGCAAGGATCTGCTTCTCGATTTTCGCCTCATCACTGCCGGTTACCCGCCATTGATAGATGCCCTGCATCGCAAGCTCGCGGGCGCGATGGCGAGGACTCTTCTGCTGAGCCTTGTTGGCTGCACTCACAGCCGTGTCAGTGCTCATTCCAGGCCCCGCAACAAGTTGGCCATCTCGATCGCGACCAGCGCGGCCTCGCCGCCCTTGACCAGCATGCGCTCGATCGCCTGCGCATCGGTATCGGTGGTAAGGATCGCATTGGCAATCGGCACGCCGCAAGCCAGTTGCACCTCGTTCACACAGCGCGCCGATTCATTCGCCACGATTTCAAAATGATAAGTATCGCCGCGTATCACTGCACCAAGCGCGATCAGTGCATCAAACTTTTCGCTCTCCGCCATGTGCAGCAGCACCAGCGGGATCTCCAGCGCACCGGGCACGGTAGCCAGCGTGATGTCAGTTTCGGCAACTCCCTGCTGCAGCAATTGCGCACGACAGGCTCCCAGCAGACCCTCGCACACTTCGGGATTGAAACGACTCTGCACGATTCCGATGCGCATGCCGCTGCCGTTGAGATTATTTTCCAGTTCTTTCATTAACTATTTCCTTTACTCGTGATTGGCGTAACCGACCACTTCCAAGCCAAACCCGGCCATGCTCGGCATCTTGTGAGGCGTTGCCAGCAAGCGCATCTTGCCGACATCAAGGTCGCGCAGGATCTGCGCGCCGATACCGTAACTTCGTGGGTCCCACTGGGCAGTCCGCTGGCTTCCTGCATCCAGTGTGGCTCGTGCGCGCAGATCCTGTGGAGTCTCGCCGCGATGCAGCAACACCAGCACGCCGGAGGCAGACTGACCGATCTTCTGCAAGGCCTGATTCACGCTGATCGAATGCGCATGATCGGTCTGCTCCAGAAAATCCATCACTGAAAGAGGCCCATGCACACGCACCAGGGTTTCTGCTTCAGGGCGAATCTTGCCCTTCACCAATGCCAGATGGGTGCGTTGAGTGGTCTTGTCAACATAGGTCGCCAGATCGAATTCACCATAAGCGGTCTGCACCTTGCGTCGACTCACGCGTTCGACCAGCTTTTCATGATGACAGCGATACTCGATCAGATCGGCAATCGTGCCGATCTTGAGCTGATGTAGTCGTGCGAAATCTATCAAATCGGGCAGACGCGCCATCTCGCCATCATCCTTGAGGATCTCGCAGATCACCGAGGCTGGAGTAAGGCCGGCCAATTCAGCCAGATCGCAGCCTGCTTCGGTATGACCTGCGCGCACCAGCACACCACCGTTCTGCGCGCGCAGCGGGAAGATATGTCCGGGCTGAACGATGTCAGTCGGTTTGGCATTCTTATCGGCGGCCACCTGCACAGTGCGCGCGCGATCCGCCGCCGAGATACCGGTAGTCACTCCGCTCGCAGCCTCGATCGACAGCGTAAAATTGGTCGCCAGCGGCAAGCCGTTTTTGCGCACCATCAGCGGCAGTTCGATCTGCCTGCAATGCGCTTCGGTCAGTGTCAGACAAATCAATCCGCGCCCGTGCTTGGCCATGAAATTGATTTTTTCCGGCGTGACGAATTCCGCGGCGAATAACAGGTCGCCCTCATTCTCGCGATCTTCCTCGTCCACCAGCACGACCATTCGCCCGGCGCGTATCTCCGCGATGATCTCCCGAACCGGTGATATCCCTGTCATTTGCCTTGTTCTTTCCCAGGTTGTTCCATCTTGGCTTGCATCATTCGTTCCACATAGCGAGCGATCATGTCCACTTCGAGATTGACGCGGGTGCCGGTGCGCAAATTTCTAAGGTTGGTCTGTACCAGCGTGTGCGGGATCAGGTTGACGCTGAACTCGCTCGGGTGCCCGGCCAAGAGCTCTTCGGAGCCGCTTACCTGATTGACGGTCAGGCTGACGCCGTTGATGGCGATCGAGCCTTTTGCCGCAATGAATTTTGCCAGCGCCACTGGCGCGCGCACTGTCAGCTTCCAGCTCTCGCCCAGATCGGTGAACGACACGACTTCGCCCACGCCATCGACATGGCCGCTGACCAGATGCCCCCCGAGCCGATCAGCCAGGCGCAAAGCCTTTTCAAGATTCACCGGCTCGTTCGGCACATCCAGCCCGACTGTGCAATCCAGTGTTTCGCGCGACACTTCGATGTCGAATGCCTTGCCGTTCAGTTTTACCACGGTGAGACATATCCCGTTCACCGCGATGCTGTCGCCGATCTGCACATCACTCAGATCCAGGACCCCGGTGGATATCACCAGGCGCAGTCCGCCATCGCGGTTGGTCGCTCCAGTTATCCGTCCCACATCCGCAATGATCCCGCTAAACATTTTCCACTTTCGCCATGATGCGCATATCAGTGCCAACTTGGCGCATATCTCGCCATTTGAGTTTCACACTCTGATCCAGACTGCCCAGCTCGCCCAGTTGCGCCATGCCCCGTGCCATATCACCCAGCAATTGCGGTGCGATATACAGCAGCAGCTCATCCGTCAATCCGGCACGCAATAACGCACCGTTCAAAGTGCTGCCCGCCTCGACCAGCACTTCGTTGCAGCCGCGCTGTGCGAGATCGCGGAACATTGAATGCAATTCCACTTGGCCATTATCGTCCGGCAACACGCAAACTGATGCGCCGGCTTTTTCCAGTGCCGCGCTTTTATTGTGATTGCCAGTCGCGGTGTAGATCAGCACATTGCCGTTCTTGGCGCCTTGCAGGACACGCGCGGCCAGCGGCATACGCAGTTTGCTATCAAGTATCACCTGCAACGGCTGCCGCGCTCCTTCAATCTCGCGTACATTCAAGCGGGCATCATCCGCCAGCACCGTATCGATTCCGGTAAGCACGGCACAGGAACGCGCACGCCAGTGCTGAACATCGCACCTTGCCGCCTCTCCGGTGATCCATTTGCTGACTCCGTTGGCCAGTGCGGTGCGGCCATCCAGGCTCATGCCTATCTTGCTGCGCAGCCAGGGTGTGCCGCGGGTCATGCGCGAGAAGAATCCGATGTTCAGTTCACGTGCCGCAGCTTCCATCAGCCCGATCTCGACGCTAATTCCAGCCGAGCGCAATTTATCGCTGCCCGCTCCTGCCACCAGCGGATTCGGATCTGCTACCGCAGCGATGACCCGAGCGACTCCGGCTGATATCAGCGCGTCCGCGCAGGGTGGCGTGCGGCCGTGATGACTGCACGGTTCCAGTGTCACATAAGCCGTTGCGCCCCGTGCCGCCTTCCCTGCTTCTTGCAGCGCGTGCACCTCGGCATGCGCCTCACCGGCACGCTGATGCCAGCCGCTGCCGACGATTCTTCCGTTTGCCACCAACACACAACCGACGCGCGGATTCGGGCTGGTGCTGTACAGACCCTGCTCGGCCAACCGCAGTGCATGCGCCATCCAGTGACTATCCTGAACGCTGAACATGGCTATGACTTTTGTCTGGTGCGGCGTGCCGGCAATTTGCGCACTGCTTCTACCGCTTCGGTGAAATCACCCACATCCTGAAAGCTCTTGTAT
>JBARHM010000306.1:0-2699 GCA_049799235.1 Gallionella sp. | reverse complement strand
ACTTTCAGCAGCACATCTTTGAAAAACCCGGTTGCATACAAAGCATGGATCGCGGCAGTGGCCTGCTTGTTATCCATGATGTCGCCGACCTTGATCGGCAGATAACTGAATACCGTGCCGGCTTCGGTACGCTGTATCCCCTCGACGCGAATATCCCTGACAGTAAACGGCTCGACAGCCCAGGCTGATGTCATACAAAGCAGGATGAGCAATCCCGCCAGTTTTATTAATGTCATTATTTAACCTGATACAAGCCGATTAACATCGTTATAGATAGCGAAGACCATCAAAGTCCCGAGCAGTGCAATGCCGATTTTCTGTCCGAATTCCCAGGCCTGCTCGGAGACCGGACTACCCTTTACCGATTCCGCGACATAATACAGCAAGTGTCCCCCATCCAATAAGGGGATAGGCAGCAAGTTCAACACGCCGAGACTGATACTGATCAATGCCAGAAAGCCCAGATAAGCCGCAATGCCCATGGCAGCAGACTGACCGGCATAATCGGCTATCGTGATCGGGCCGCTGAGATTTTTCATCGACACTTCTCCCAGCACCATCTTGCCCAGCATCTTCAGAGTGATAGCCGAAGTTTCCCATGTCTTGCGCAAAGAACGGGCCAGCGCTTCAGGAGGCGAGTAATTCACCTCGACCAACAACGACTGCCACTCCGCCAAGTCAACTTGAGGAGCCGCTCCGATCTTGCCTACCGTTGTTCCGGATTCGACTATGGATTGCGGCACAACAGCAATGTTCAGCGTCATATCTCCACGCTGCACATCGAGCAGCAGGGTTTGCCCGGCATGCGTGCGCACCACATCCACGAATTCACTCCAAAGATTGATCGCCAAGCCATTGGCACGCAGAATCCGGTCTCCCTGTTGCAGACCGGCGCGTTGCGCCACGTCGCCTTCGGCAAGTTTTCCAATTACGGGCAACAACACGGGCTGATAGAGATGAAGGCCAAGCTTGTCAAGGAACTCGCCATCCAGATCTTTCGCTTCCAGCCCACTCACATCCAGAGCATGAGTTATCGTTGTGCCGCTGATACCCAGAGTTTCCATCCTGACATCGGCCTTTTGCAAGGCAAGGTCCAGCAGCCTCCAGCGCAGTTCCTGCCAGCTCGGGATCGTCTCGTCATTGATGCTGAGTATGGTATCGCCCGATTGCAGTTGTGCAACCGCAGCCGGCGAACCCGGAGTCACATCACCCAGCATCGGTTTTAATCCCGGCACGCCGTGCACGAACATTACCCAATACAACACGATGGCCAGCAGAAAGTTCGCCAGCGGTCCTGCCACCACGATCGCCATGCGCTGCATAACAGGCTTTCGGTTGAAGGCGTATTGAATGTCTTCCGCCAGCACCTCGCCTTCGCGCTCGTCAACCATCTGGACGTAGCCGCCCAGCGGGATCGCGGAGATCACCCACTCGGTTGCGCTGTTGGCAAAACGCTTGCTGTATATCACACGGCCGAAACCCACCGAAAATCGCAGCACTTTCACATCACAGCGGCGCGCCACCCAATAGTGGCCCAACTCGTGAAACACCACCAGCAGCGCGATTGCGCCGACAAACGCAAGCAGGGTAACCATGCTAAAGCCCCCTGTGCAAGGAGGCAGCGCCCCTTGCCTCTGGCAGCCCACGAATCTGCTGTATAGCAGTTCTGCGCGCTTCGGCATCGGCACCGAGCACATCGTCAAGACTTTCGACTGCATTGACCGGTAATGCATTCAACACCGATGCTATAACACGCGGAATGTCCAGGAAGGAAATCTGCCCGACAAGGAAAGCTTCGACCGCCGCTTCGTTGGCGGCATTCAACACCGCGGGAGCGGTACCTGTCGCGCGCAACGCCTGGTATGCCAGCTCCAGGCAGGGGAAACGGGCAAAGTCAGGCGCAATGAAATCAAGCGTCGCCACTTTGAACAGGTCCAGCGCTGCCACACCGGAGGTTATGCGCTCTGGATAGGACAAGCCGTAGGCGATCGGTGTGCGCATGTCGGGATTTCCAAGTTGCGCAATCACCGATCCATCCACATATTCCACCAGCGAATGGATCACGCTCTGCGGATGCACCACCACCTGTATGTCATCTGCGCTTGCGCCGAACAGCCAGTGCGCCTCGATGACTTCCAGGCCCTTGTTCATCATCGTGGCTGAATCCACCGAAATCTTGCGTCCCATCACCCAGTTCGGATGCGAGCACGCCTGTTGCGGTGTGACTTCGTGCAGTTCGCTCAGCGGGGTGTTGCGAAACGGTCCGCCTGACGCAGTGAGCAGAATGCGGCGCACACCGTTGCCGGCCAGATCGCCGTCATAGTCGCGCGGCAGTGCCTGGAAGATCGCATTGTGTTCGCTGTCGATCGGCAGCAGCGCGGAGCCGCTGGTGTGCACTGCATCCATGAACACATTGCCCGCCATCACCAGTATTTCCTTGTTTGCCAGCAGGATCTTCTTGCCGGCACGGGCTGCCGCAAGCGTCGGCCGCAAGCCGGCCGCACCGACGATGGCGGCCATCACTGCATCCACTTCCGGCGACACGGCCACCTGTTCAAGCGCAGCCACACCACTCAAAACTTCGGTGCTCATGCCCGTTTCACTCACCCGCTGCCGCAATTGCAGCGCAGCCCGCTCATCCAGCAGCACCGCATATTCCGGCTTGAATTGCCGGCATTGCCGGAACAACAGATCGGCCT
>JBARHM010000305.1:0-1939 GCA_049799235.1 Gallionella sp. | reverse complement strand
GACTAAGTGCTTAGCAAAACTCGATCAGTGCAAATTCATTGAGGAAGTCATGTAACGAAGGTCAGCTGTCCCATTCGTAACTAATAGTAATATCACAATGAACAAGCGAGCTACGAATAGTAACTGTGGGGTCATGGCCAATAATTTCAAAAAGTAATATTAAAGTATTCTCATTAATTTAAATCGGATGCATGAATTTGCCCATTCCACTTAACGACGGTTCGATTATTTGTTAGTATTGAATGAACCAATTCTTTTTCAGAGAGGTCATATGGCGGGAATTAACAATCCTGGTGAAGACAAGGCTTGGGATATCCTCGGGAAACTGAAACCGGCGGATGTCTGCAGAGCAGCTTCAGTTGTCTTTGACGCCGCGTCCACAAGTTACCAGGTAACGTCCTTCGGCATGAACGTTATCGTTTCCGTGCCAGAGAAAAAGATCTCAAGCACAGCCCTGGGGAGCGCTGTGCTGCTCGGGAAACTCGGTTCCTTCTTTCGGCTCTCGGTCCTCTGGTATCTGGTCAGCGCCAAGGACATTGCCTGCACCGGCAAACTCGTAAATCTCGAGTACCTCAGTGGCGGCGAGATCTTCACCAGGGGTTCACATGTTTTGCCGCTCGATAGTGTCGCGAACAAGTTTAGGAAGAACCGGGAAGGCTTTATCGAAAAGGGTAAAACCCTTGGCGGTGAGATCATGGCGTATGGCGATGCTTCGCTCCGGCTTGCGCCGTTGCCGCGAGTACCGATCACCCTGACGCTCTGGCTGGAGGATGATGAATTTCCCGCCCGTCTTGACCTGCTGTTCGATTCAACCTGTGATATGCATTTGCCAACGGACATCATCTGGTCCATTGCCATGATGAGCGTACTGATCATGCTCTGAGCCAGGACCGGAGGCTAACGACTCTCGTTCAGCTTCAAATTCGGATATAATCGTCGCACACATTCAGGACACAGGCCGTGGGTGAACTCGGCGTCGGAATGCTCGCTGATATACTGCTCCAGGATGTTCCAATATCCAGTGTCGTCCCTGATCTTTTTGCATGACGAGCAGATCGGCAGCAGTCCGCTCAAGGTCTTTACCTTCTGCAATGCCTTCTGCAAGTCGACAATGAGCGTTTCCCGCTCTCGTGCGACCCGGTTCCGGTCCGAAATGTCGATGCTGTATTCGATCATTTTGACGACCTTCCCCTCATCATCAAAGATCGGAAATCCGTGAACCTCAACATCCCTTAATATCCCGTTGGCATCATAATGTTTATGTTCCAGCATTACCGGCTGCCCCGTCGACTTCACCTTTTCCAACGGGCAAGGATGATCCATGCTGCTGCAGGGTACGGACGTCTTATGTGAAAGCTCATGGCAGGTCATCTGCTCTGGCAATTTGCCGTGGTAGGCTGCGACATTTGCCAGTTTCAGACTATGGGTATCCGCATCAATGACCAGGAAGGGATGAGGAAGGGCATCGATGACAGCTGTCAGAAATGTGTTCTGCCTGCGAATCCTCTCATCGGCCTTTTTCAGCTCTGTAATATCCTGAACAACGATGACCGCTCCTGTGCACACGTCTTCGTCGCAGAGCGGCGAAATTGATATCTGAGTCTGGCGCACGTCTCCGTTCTTGGTCTTGGTCTCCGCTTCGCGATGGAGGATTGGGCTCATTTTCTCCATGGCCTGCTTTGGCGGGCACAGGTCCTTGCAGCGATAAGACTCCTCACAGAAGATGTCGTGACAAAACTTCCCGACGGATTCGTCCGGCGAATAGCCTGTGAGTTTCCCGGCTGCCCGGTTCACATACTGGATCCGCATCTCCCGGTCGACCACATAGACCGTTTCGCTCATGCTGTTCAGGATCGTTTCATAGATAATATTGAATTTCATGGATCACACCCACGCATTGCCTGCTGCAATCATCCGGCCTCCTCATTTCGACGGATGG
>JBARHM010000304.1:0-1968 GCA_049799235.1 Gallionella sp. | reverse complement strand
CATTTACCTTATGCGCAAAGCGAACGCCGGGGAGAAGGACAACTTGAGAAATATTCTGGAAGCCGATGTTGTAAGCGAGAACGACCTGGCGTATACGCTCGGGTTGATGACGAAACATGGTGCTGTTGATGAAGCGCTCGGCATCGCGCAGTCGCTCTCCAATGATGCGAAAGCCACCCTGACCGTGTTCCCCAATTCAATGCCGCGCCGTGCTCTCATGGAGCTTGCCGACTTTGTGGTGCAGCGGGAAATGTGATGCCTCACACGGTGCTCAAGGCCCTCACAGACTATGTCGTTCAGCGGGAGATGAGATGCATCCTCTTGTCAAACTGGCGAAGAGCACCATAGAGCTGTACATCCGCGAGGGCAAGGTCCTTCAGGTGCATGAAGAGGATCTTACTCCGGAAATGAAAGAGCAAGCCGGGATCTTCGTCTGCCTGAAGGTCCGTGGCATGCTGCGGGGGTGCATCGGCAGCTTCCAGCCGACCGAAAGCGATGTGGCACATGAAGTGGTCCAAAATGCGATCAGCGCCGCGACCCAGGATCCACGTTTTCAGATGGTTCATGCAAATGAATTGGACACGCTGGAGTATTCAGTGGATGTACTCACGCCACCCGAGCGGATTCATGACTCCCGCGAACTCGATCCCCGCCGCTATGGGGTGATCGTGCGGTCAGGAGGCCGACGTGGCCTGCTCCTGCCTGACCTTGAAGGCGTGGATACCGTGGAATACCAGATCAGCATTGCCAAGGAGAAGGCAGGGATACCGCCCGGGACAGCAGTCGAGCTTTCACGGTTTGAGGTAAGACGGTATCATTAACGTTGACATTTTGATTGTATTTCACTTAAGGAGGGCATGAACACTGATGGAAAGACCTGACAGGACCGAAAAAGACGATGCACAGAAGGCAAAGCTCATATTCATTTCACTCGCGGCGCTGGTGACCATTCTTCTCATATGGAGCTTTTACACCGCGAACAACGCCAGACAGGAACGCGACAAGGCCAGACAGGAAACCGAGCAAATCAGGCAGGAGAGTGCCAGGCTGGAACAGATGCTGAAGGAACAGAACCAGATCAACGATGATCTGAAGAAAAAACTGCAAGTGTGCGAAACCAAACCAATTCCTAAACCGGTTGCGAAGAAGACTACATCTAAAAATGCAACAAAGAAATCATCCAAGTCAAAAAAGACCCATTAGTCAGTGACCAGAACAGGGACTCGTAACTATCCTTCCAGCCGCGGTCCCTGTGATTTTTTTTTGTTCGATACCGAGATTGGAGATCATCATGAAAAATCGGCAAACCGTGCGTTCCTTTGAGTATAAAAATGATTATCTGTACATCATCATCCGCCAGGCGCCTGAACAGGGGCCGAAGGCCTATGTCTTCTGCTGCGGAATCAACATAGCCCGGTTCGATCCCATCTGCTGGGGCAAGGCGGGTATCTGCTCGAACCCCGCATTCAAAGGTTTGCAGTTGCTACGAGCCGATGTCTCGTCGTTCGGGCTGAAACTGGGCATCCAGACAAAAAATGCCGAACACATCCCCTGCGGTCCAATGTCTCCGCAGACGGGAAACGGATGGTACCGTGAGAACACACTCTTGATCGTCGCGGCGTCTCCAAAGGCCGTTCAGAAAATACTGGAGTTCAGCGTCAGGGACCTGGTGAAGACGGTCCTTGCTATCTGCGCCCCGGATGCAAAGATCCCTACAAAGCTTCCGAACCCGCCGGAGATGCAGAAATATCTTGAGTCTCTGAGCGTAAAGAATTACAAGCAAATGGCGCCTCCTCCGATCGCGAGAAGAGAGGACCAGGATTGACTGATGATACTCGTCTGAAGGATAAATATCAGAGATCAAAGTTCACCTGAATGCCAAAACTCTTTTGAACGTGAATGCTCATGGTGTCATCGGTATCAGGTTCGAACTTTGGATTTTGGCATTTGAACTTGTATGAAACATCT